>NZ_JBFRDW010000388.1:0-5680 GCF_052113985.1 Pseudoduganella sp. RAF53_2
GCATGGCTCCGTCCTTAGAACGTGAAATGCGATGGCGTGGCGGCGCCGTTCAGCGCTTTCACGTCGGTTTCAAACAGTTTCTTCGTGTCGTAGCCGTGCTCGCCCGTGCGGGTGATCAGGTGCGCCGACATGACCGGCGATTCACCGATGATGGCCAGGATACGGCCACCCACCTTCACGTTTTGCAGCAGGGCTTCCGGCAGCACCGGCAGCGAACCGGACACCACGATCGCGTCGAACGGCGCGCCGTTGGCCCAGCCCTGGGCCGCATTGCCCAGTTCCACCGACACATTGCTGATGCCGKTGGCCGCCAGGTTCTTTTCGGCGATCGCCTTCATTTCCGGCGAGATGTCGACGGCGGTCACGTGACGCGCACGGTGCGACAGCAGGGCTGCCAGGTAACCGGTGCCGGCGCCAACCAGCAGCACGTTTTCGTGCTTTTTAGTAGCAACATCCTGCACGATGCGCGCTTCCAGCTTTGGCGTCAGCATGGATTCGCCATCGGCCAGCGGGATCATCGTGTCGACAAATGCCAGGTTCTTGTGCGCTTCCGGCACGAAGTTTTCGCGTTTTACGACCAGCAACAGATCGAGAACGTCCGTATCCAGCACATCCCATGGACGGATCTGCTGTTCGATCATATTGAAACGGGCTTGTTCGATATTCATCTTTAATGACTCGGTGAGGGATAAACAATCCATCATTTTATCGTTGAACTGGTCAGGTGGGCATATTAACGATAATGACAATGGATAGCGGAAAATTGCGACAGTCTGCAGATTTCAGGGATTGAATGCACCAAAATCACCAGCCAATGCCTATTTTTCAGGCGCCAGGCCCCGTTTCACGAGGCCGAGGAAGGCATCCATATAGGCGACCGGGTCGACTTCCTGCTTATCGCAGGGGAAGAACTTGTGGGACCACATCACCAGCATCATGATGGGCGCGATCACCACCTGCATCATGGCGTGCGAATCGACTTGGCGGAATTCGCCGCGCGCGATGCCGCGCTGGATCACTTTTTCCAGCAGCGCGCCGCCGCGTTCGTTGACTTCTTCTTCATAAAACTGGGCCAGCTCGGGGAAATTGCCGGACTCGGCCATCATCAGACGCATCAGGCCGGCGGCGCGGTACTCGTTGGCGTGGTTCCACCACTTTTCCAGCATATGCCGCAGCAGCTCTTCGCTGGAGACATTTTCGGCGCCGGCCAGTTCCAGCTCGGCCTCGCCGATCACTTGCACGATGTTCTCGCGCACGACGGCCTTGAACAGCTCCTGTTTGTTTTCAAAATATAAATACAACGTGCCCTTGGACACGCCTGCGGCGCGGGCGACATCCTCCAGGCGCGTGGCGGCAAAGCCACGGTCAACGAAGAGTTCGAGGGCAGCCGCCAGCAGCTCCTGCGGGCGGGCATCCTTGCGGCGCTCCCAGCGGGGCTTGGTTTCGTTCGGGGATTGCATAAAAACAGTGAATGGGTAACTTACTTATTGGTCATTAATAGTAGATAACAACTTGAATGACGTCAAGATTGGACAATACTGATCAGACGGGAGAGAACAAAAATGGATAATAAACATTCACTGCAAGTCCTGGCGGTTACGTCCGGGCTGGGGGATCAGCGCATCGCTGAATTATGGGAAGGGGCGGACCTGTACGCCCAAATCCATGCCGGCAGCCAGACGTCGCCGTATTACCGCCAATTGCTGGAGGAACGCCTGACCGAACTGGTACAGCGCGAGGTGGCCAGGCGTRATGGGGACAAGTCAACGTCCTGGGTCATGCGCGATGCCCACCTGGGGCTGATCCATGTCAGTTGCGCGGAACTGCTGCGAGCGTTTGGCGGCAGGGCGCGCCGTATTCTGCATTGAGCGCTGGCGCGGAGGCAGGATACGCTTGCACCCGTGCGCGGGTGCCGGTATCGTCATGCCCTTATGAACTCCGCACACCGCTACTCGACGCGGCTGGCTTTTCTTGCCGCCGGCCTTGCCATGTCCGCCTGGGCGCCCCTGGTGCCCTTCGCCAAGCTGCGCCTTGGCTTGAATGAGGCCGATCTCGGCTTGCTGCTGCTTTGTCTGGGGGCGGGGTCGATGATGGCCATGCCGGTGACCGGCATGCTGTCGGCGCGCTTCGGCTGCCGTCCGGTGGTGCTGATTTCCGGCGCTCTGGCCTGCCTGATTCTGCCGGGCCTGGCCCTGGCGCCGACGCCCTTCCTGCTTGGCGCTTGCCTGTTTCTGTTTGGGGCGACGCTGGGCACGCTGGATGTGTCCATGAATGTGCAGGCGGTGATCGTGGAACGCGAGAGCGGCGAGTCGCTGATGTCCGGTTTCCATGGCCTGTTCAGCGTGGGCGGCTTTATCGGCGCGGGCGTGATGGCCCTGCTGCTGTGGCTGGGACTGTCGCCAACCGGATCGAGCATTGTTGTGGCGCTGCTGGTAGCGCTGTCATTATGGCTGGCCGGTCCGCACCTGCTGCGCGAGCCGGAAGCGGGCGGCGGCTCGCATTTCGTGGTGCCGCACGGAGCCGTGATTTTCATCGGTGCGCTGTGTTTCCTGTGCTTCCTGGCCGAAGGCGCGATTCTCGACTGGAGCGCGGTGCTGCTGACTGTGGAGCGCGGCATGGACGCGGGACGCGGCGGCCTGGCTTATGCCGCCTTCGCGGTGGCCATGACCGTGGGCCGCCTGACGGGCGACCGCGTGGTGCGCCGCCTCGGTGGCAAGCGCGTGATGCTGCTGGGTGGACTGTGTTCGGCGTTGGGCTTTTTCGGGGCGGTGCTGGCGCCGTCGCCGGCGGTGGCCCTGCTCGGCTTCGTGCTGATTGGCCTGGGCGCTTCGAATATCGTGCCGGTGCTGTTCACGGCGGCCGGCAATCAGCACTCGATGCCGCCCAGCCTGGCGATCGGCGCGATCACGACTTTGGGCTACGCAGGGATTCTGTCCGGCCCGGCGATGATCGGCTTCGTCGCCCACGCCGTCAGCCTCGACTTCGCTTTCGCCGGCCTCGGCGGCTTCATGCTCCTGATCGCCGCCAGCGCCCGCTGGACTGCCTCGCCCCACCGCTCATAGGCGCGCCAGGACTTCGCGCAGCAGCATCAACGTGGCGCCGCTTAATACCAATGAGGCGGCGCTCATGGCCAGCGATACCGCAAAGAGCAAATTGACGCGCTTCTCCAGCGCAGCAATCCTGGCCAGCAATTCGACCCTCAATTCGCTGACTTTTTCGCTTATCGCGGCCAGCAGTTCAGCCTTCGTGTCGTTGACTTTTTCGCCGATTGCGGCCAGCAGTTCAGCCTTCGTCTCGTTGACCTTTTCGCCGATTGCGGTCAGCAATTCAGCCTTCGTCTCGTTGACCTTTTCGTCGATTGCGGCCAGCAGTTCAGCCTTCGTCTCGTTGACCTTTTCGCCGATTGCGGTCAGCAATTCAGCCTTCGTCTCGTTGACCTTTTCGCCGATTGCGGCCAGCAGTTCAGCCTTCGTGTCGTTGACCTTTTCGCTGATTGCGGCCAGCAGTTCAGCCTTCGTCTCGTTGACCTTTTCGTCGATTGCGGTCAGCAGTTCAGCCTTCGTCTCGTTGACTTTTTCGCCGAATCTGGCCAGCAGTTCGGCTTTGAGCAAAGCGAGGTCGGCTGGCAGGACGATGGGTTGGTCGAGGCCTTGCTCGATGGCTTCGGCGAGGGCCTCGGCGATGTCGGGTGGGACTCCTGCCTCGCGCAGGACTTTCAGATAGGCGGGCTTGTCGAACTGGAGCGGCATGGTCATCTCAACTCCCCTCTCGATCCTAGCAGCCGGCGCGCGCGCATGGCGCGCAATAGTGCCATGGTAGGCCGCCGCCAGCGGCGACATTTGAGGGGAGTCAAGCGCGCATCAGCGCTGGGTCGCCAGTTGCGCGAGGATCTTCTTCAGTTCTGCTAAAAACTCAGGCATAAACGCCCCCTTGGGTGGCTGGTACATGGACGACCTCCCTTATAAAAAAACTTGTTCATGGTAATGTACAGTTATATTCTGCTACTGTAAGAATGCGTTATCAAACGAGTTATTTTCGAGTTCAGCACAAGAAAAACTAATTTATGAGTAAATCACTGCGCTCCCTGTCCGGCCTGCTCGATTTCGACTGCGTGGCGCGCTGGGGCAGCTTCAAACTGGCCGCGCAGGAGCTGCACAAGACGCCGGCCGCCATCAGTCTGCAGGTCAAGCAACTGGAGGAATCGCTGGGCTTCGACCTGTTCGTGCGCCATCCGCGCCACATCACGCTGACCGAAAAAGGACAGGAACTCGCCGCCACCGTGCACCGCACGCTGACCGAGCTACAGACCAAGGTGGCCGCGCTGCAGGGCGGCGACGAGGAGAAAGTCCTGCGCATTTCGACCACCCATTCGCTGGCGATCAAATGGCTGGTGCCGCGCATTGCGCGCTTCACCAAGCTCTACCCCGAACTCGATATCCGCATCGACTCCAGCGACAACCTGGCCAATATGAGCGACGGCAGCACCGACATCGCCCTGCGCACCTACGACGCCGTGCAGGGCGATCCGGACTTGCTGTTCCACGATCACCTGGTCGCCGTCTACAGCCCGTCGCTGCTGGAGCCCGGCGAAACCGAAATCACGCTGGAGACTTTGCACCGCTACCCGCTGCTGCACGAATTCACCACCGATACCTGGATCGCGCTGCTGCGGCATAACGGTATCCACAAAGGCAGCTATAACTTCTCGCGCGCCTATACGAACTTCGCCGTGATGGTCCAATCAGCGGTGGCCGGACTCGGCGTGGGACTGGTATCGCACGCCATCGCCTACGAAGACCTGTGCAGTGGCAGGCTGAAAATGGTGGAGTGCGAGAGCGCGCCCTACGAGCGCGGCTACCGCATCATCGTCGCGCGCAGCATGCAGGGCATGAGCAAGATCACCCGCTTCTGCGACTGGCTGCGCCAGGAAGTGGCCGAGATGCAGGGTACAATAACGGCCCCATGAAAACCGCAACTTGCCGCTCAGGCTGTGGCGCCTGCTGCACGRCGCCCTCCATCACATCACCCATTCCCGGTATGCCCAAGGGCAAACCGGCCGGTGTGCGCTGCGTGCAGCTTGGCGAGGACAACCGCTGCCTGATCTTCGGCCGCCCCGAGCGTCCCGCCTCCTGCGCCGGACTCCAGCCATCGGAAGAAATGTGCGGTGACAGCCGCGAGCAAGCCATGCACTGGCTGACCCAGCTCGAACTGGCAACTGCACCCTGACTGCGGCAGCGCAAATTCAGCGCCGCGGAAGCGCGCTACGCTGCTGAGAAGTGCTCGCTCGGGGCCGCTCGTGGTAAGCTTCGTGCCCGCGTAGCATCCCGCCGCGTTACCCCTCCGACCACTTAACAAAATCACAATGGACATTATTCTCGCGCTGAAGGCTCTGATCATGGGTCTCGTAGAAGGATTTACCGAGTTCCTGCCGATTTCTTCCACTGGCCACCTGATCCTGGCCGGCAGCCTGCTGAACTTCACGGGCGAAAAAATCAAAGTGTTTGAGATTGTGATCCAGGGCGGCGCGATGATTGCCGTGATTTGGGAATACCACCGCAAGATCCGTGAAGTCCTGACCGGCATGTTCACCAGCGAACGTTCGCGCCGCTTCGCCATCAACATCATCATCGGCTTCATTCCAGCCGCCGTGCTCGGCCTGCTGTTCAACAAAGCCATCAAG
>NZ_JBFRDW010000389.1:0-5668 GCF_052113985.1 Pseudoduganella sp. RAF53_2
GGTCGAATTTGCTGGACAGGCCTGCATCACGGTTATCATAGCGAATCACGTAATAGCCCATTTCTACCAGGCCTTCGACGAAGGCAGGCGGCCAGGAAACGAGTTGCAGCCCGAGCCCCATGTTCAGCAACACCGCAGGGTTGCCGGGGTTCCCGCTTGCCTCGAAGCTAATGGTAATACCGTTTATTTCGGCAGTTGCCACGACCCTGTCCTCCATTAGTGACAGGATAGCACCGTGACATGGAGCACGGTTCAGCTTTGTTGTTTTGCCACACGACGGCGCTCGGCAAAGAATGCCTTGAGCAGATTGCCGCAATCTTCGGCCAGCAGGCCTCCCTCAACCTCCGCATGGTGATTGAGTTTTTCCTGTTCAAACATATTCACGACCGAACCGCAGGCACCGGTCTTCGGGTCCGTCGCACCGTAGACGATACGGGACAGGCGCGCGTGCATCATGGCGCCCGAGCACATGACGCAAGGTTCCAGCGTTACATACAGCTCGCAGCCCGGCAGGCGGTAATTGCCCACCGCTTCGGCCGCGGCGCGCAGCGCGACAATTTCCGCGTGCGCCGTGGGATCATGGCTGCCGATCGGCTGGTTGAAGCCGCGGCCGATCACCACGCCATCCTTCACCACGACAGCGCCCACCGGCACTTCACCCCGATCCCAGGCGCGCTGCGCCTCGGCCAGGGCCTCGCGCATGAAGTCCTGCGGATCAGGCATCGGTGATCTCAGCCCAGCAGTTCGGGGTTTCGTGCAGCACCAGCTTGTGCAGGTGCAGGCCGGTGCCGTAGCGGTCCTTGAAGGCGGCCTTCAGGATGTCCCAGGCCACCGCTGCCAGGTTTTCCACGGTTGGAATGCGGTCAATCACAACGGTCTTGTGACCGGGCAGCGAAGCCAGGAAGTCCTTGACGGAGGCGTCCTTCTCGTACACCAGGAAGGCGTGATCCCACACGTCGACCAGATTTTCCTTGGCGATGGTCTTCACGTCGGAGAAGTCCATGATCATGCCGTTGTCGGAATTGCCTTCGACGTCGATCACGGCGCCGGTCAGGGTGATTTCCAGCGTGTAGCGGTGGCCGTGTAAGTTGCGGCACTGGCTCTTGTGGTCCGGAATACGATGGCCAGCATCGAATTCCAGCTTGCGGGTAATGGTCAGCATTGCTCAGGGGATGTTCAAAAGTTTATGGGTTTGCAGGCTCAGATTCCACTTCGGATTGCGCTTGCAGGTTTCGACCGCCAATTCCGTGTTGAAGGTGGCCAGTGGACCGTCCATCGGCTGCAGGAAGAAATGCTCGAAATCCAGGCCTTCGTAGGCTGCCAGCTCCTGATCCTTCTGCGGAATGACGACCTTGATTTCATTGCCTTTCGTGACCACCAGCTGCGAACCCATTTTCGGGCTGACGCAAATCCAGTCCACGCCGGCCGGCACCTCGATCGTGCCATTGGTTTCGATGGCGATGGTGAAGCCGGCCGCGTGCATGGCGTCGATCAGCGGCGCATCCAGTTGCAGCAGCGGTTCGCCGCCAGTGAACACCACGTATTTGTGGCCATGGCCTTGCGGCCACAGGCTGTCGATCTCCTGTGCCAGGGCTTCAGGCGTGGTGAATTTGCCGCCACGTTCGCCGTCGGTGCCGACGAAGTCCGTGTCGCAGAACTGGCAGACGGCGCTGGCGCGATCGCTCTCGCGGCCGGTCCACAGATTGCAGCCGGAAAAGCGGCAGAAAACGGCGGGCCGTCCGGCATGGGCGCCTTCGCCCTGCAGGGTATAGAAGATCTCTTTGATGCTGTATGTCACGATAGTTCCAGGAATCGGGCCGAAAGCCCGGGAGGCAACCTTCTATTATACCCGTTTCTCCAACCAGACACAGTTTGCGCTGAATCAACAGTGGCTATGCAGCAAGGGGGCAAAATCAATTCACCACCGAACAAAAGGGGCTGCCGCCAAATGAACCAACTCCTCAAAATCCAGCATCTGTCGGAATTTTCCCAAGCCGGTCAGCAGCATGGATTCGCTTTCAAGCTGATGGAATTACTGGTCATTCCCACCTTCGTTCTCGACACAAATTGTAAAGTCATCATCTGGAACCGCGCCTGCGAAAGGCTGACCGGAGTTCCGGCCCATGAAGTGCTGGGCACGTCCGATCACTGGCGCTGCTTTTACGAAGCGCCGCGCCCTACCCTGGCCGATCTGGTGGTCCAGGGCCGCACCGATGAAGTCCGCCATCTCTACGACAGCCACGCTATCCACGGCGAAAGCAAGGACAATCTCTGCGCAGAAAACTGGTGCGAGATGCCGCGTACCGGACGCCGCCGCTACCTTGCAGTGGACGCCAGTCCCATCCATGATGCGGACGGCAGCATGATTGCCGTGGTCGAAACCCTGCGCGATATGACCGACGAAAAACAGGCCCAGATCGCGCTGGAACAACTCGCCACACGCGACGGCCTCACCGGCCTCGCCAACCGCCGCTGTTTCGACGATACGCTACACGCCGAATGGCAGCGAGCCCTGCGCCAGCAGCAGCCCTTGTCCCTGCTGATGGTCGACGTCGACAACTTCAAACAATACAACGACGCTTACGGCCACGTGGGCGGCGACGAATGCCTGAAACGCATCGCAACCGCCGTGGCGAGCGAAATGCGCGCGAACGATCTGGTGGCACGCTATGGCGGAGAAGAGTTTGCAGTGATCCTGCCGAATCAATCGCTGAAAGGCGCCGCCATCGTGGCGGAGCGCATCCGCTGCCGTGTCGAAGCCCTGCGCTTGCCGAACCTCGGCGCGGACAAGCAGTTCGTTACCGTAAGCATCGGCGCTGCAACGGCCATCGCCTCAAACAGCAACGAGCCTTCGCAGCTGATCGCCACCGCCGACGCGGCGCTCTATCGCGCCAAACACATGGGCCGCAACCGCATCAGCCCCGATCAGCCAGTGTAGGGAATGTAGGGAAGTTTGTTCGGCATCACGCCGACCAGCGACGCGATATATTCAACCGATTCGGAGAACGCGAGCAGCACGTCCTCGCGCGACACGCCGTGTGCCAAGCGGGACATATGGTCGGCAAAACCGGGCGCGTCCGGGTCACGGTGCAGCACATTGTGGTAGAGCTGCGTGACGTAGCCTGCGTCACTCAGATTGCTGCCGTAACGCAGGATGAATTCCTGGCTATTGGTAAAGCCGGAAGCAATCGACTCCAGACTGGTGCCGCTGTCGCCCGCGTGCAGCCAGTAGCCAAGGCCGCTGTCATCCGGCGCACGGTCGAATGTGGCGCCGTACAAGCGATACAACTGGCCAGCGGTTCCATCCACATCCAATGCCAGGGCGCCATCGCTGAACTGCAGGCGTTCCACCCCCGTCAGCACATCGATCCCGCCCAGCGCGTCATTAATAACCACCGCTCCGGAGACCGGATTGAGGCGGAAATTGCCTTCCGGGCCATTGAGCACGAGCGTGTCAATACCTGCGCCGCCTTCAATTCTTTGATCGCCAGTCTGCGCATACAAGATGTCGTTACCTGCCGTGCCGGTGATGGAAACTGCCTGTGGCAAATCGGCCAGCGTCAGCGTCTGGTCGCTGAATCGCAGAGATTCAATTCCCTGCAAAGTGTCGATGCCCTCGCCGATCACAGTCACAGAATCGCCAAGCCGCACTACGCCATAGCTGTCAAAAGAATGATGGAAAATAACCGAGTCGTTACCTCCGCCGCCATTAATGACATCGTTGCCTTTGCCGACTTCGATTTGGTCATTCCCGGGGCCGCCCGTCAGCACATCACCCAGGTCATTGGCAATCATCACCGAGCCACCGGAGCCGGCAATCGCATGCTGAACTGAGACGCCGTATGCGATCGAAATATTGTGAAGACCCGGCGAGGTTTCGCTGAATGTGCCTGCATTCAGGTTGATGCTGACCTGATCGAGGCAATTGGAAAAGTCGAAGGTATTATTTCCGCCGGCATCCCAAATACACTGCGGCGCCGAGTTTGAGAAAAACGAATAGCTATCGTCACCCACTCGATAGCTCATGTTAGGGCCGTACAAGTATTGAATTGCCTGGATGTCGTACAGCATGGGCGAGCCGGGATACTTGCCGTTGACGTGCGCACCAATTGGCGCGGTGTACGACATGATCGAATAGTCTTCGTTATCGAAGGTCTTGGGCAGAACCGCGCCACCCAATGACGCACCGCCTGCGTCATAGTCGCCAGGATGCTTCAGCCCCAGCATATGGCCAATCTCGTGCACCACGTCATTCATGCCCACGCTACCCGAACCAAAGTAAGTATTGCCCTGATAGGTGTTATCCAGGTACATGCTCACAAAGTCGCGGCCTGGCTCAGGCAAGTACGCGTAGCCAGCAGAGCCCGCCGCAGACTGGTCGTTTGTTCCGAAACGCAGTTCGCCGCTTGAGCTCACCTGTTGAAAACTCACATTGGCGACATCCGCCCACACCTGCAGCGCGGTAGCGACCGCCTGCTTTTGAATGGCGGTCATCGACATGAAGCCATTCCTGTCGATCGAACTGGCGCCTGACGGCGGGCTGCTCAGGAAGCTGTAAGTGAGCGTCACCGGAGTGTGTGCATCGTAGTTCCAGCTGCTGTAGACAAGCGAATCTATCGAGTTGTTTCCGGTGGTGAGCGTCATGATGCTGGTCGAAGATTAGTTACCTGGAAGCATCTTATCACTAAGTATTCAGCTAATCGAACGGGTTTTCGACCTTTTTTGTATCTGGCGCTGGCAAGCGTCCGGGCAGGTCCGGCGCGGCCTCCAATGCAGCCACCACGCGCTTCAACAGCGCATGCAAAGCATTAGCATTTGCGAGACCGGCGGCATCGCGTGTCAGATCGACATCACCGCTGATGGTGATGCGATCAAGCCGGTTTTCAATCTGCAGGCCGCCGATGTGCAGCACCTGCGCTTCGTTCGCATAGGGTTTGAATTCTTTCATGATTTTCCTTTCGGCCGAGGCAGGCGTAGCATCGATTCTTTCTGATGTTCTGTCAACGCCGGCAACAAATTGATACCAAGTTTGCCTTCCAGTTCGGCCACGCTGATGGTCTGATAACGCGCGTCCGGCTCATTGGCAATGAAATAAGCGGCGGCCGCATTCTGGCGCGGGCTGAACACCACTTTGTATAAATGGCTCGGCACCAGCACATTGCCCACCTTGCGCAGTTCGCGTCCGATAAACGCCGGGCCGGTAATCACATAAAGGCCGCCTTCGCGTTTGGCCATCTTGCGCACGGCCTGCTCGATCGACGCCCACACATGGCGATTATTGTCGGCATCCTGCGGCACCATATTCGCAAGCGAAAAGCTTTCGTGCTGGCTGGTGCGGTCCGGCATATCGCCGTTTGGCGCCATATGGCCGCGATCGAAACCGCTGCGCGCGTAATCGGCAAGCTCGGCGCGCTGCGACGACGGCAACTGCTGCTCGGAATGGAAGCTGTTCTCGCGCGATAGCTCCTGCGCCGCGCTCAGCTGGTCCGGCGTCAGATGCTCGGCCGACCACAGCGGCRTGCGGGTCAGGCCGGAGTGCATCAGGCCGAAGGAACGGAAACACAGGGTTTGCGTTTCGCGCGCCAGCTTTTCGTTGACGATTTGGGGAGAACGCCCGTCGACAAAATATTGGGGACAGGATGGGGAAGCCAGGCTCACGCCATGCGCC
>NZ_JBFRDW010000390.1:0-5659 GCF_052113985.1 Pseudoduganella sp. RAF53_2
GTGCAGCGGACGGCCCGGCACACTGTGCGGATCGATGCCCAGCCAGCGCTGGTAGGTCGCGTTACCGAATTGCAGATAACGGGCGCTGTCGATAGCCGAAATCATGACAGGCAAATGGTCGGTAATCAGCTTCAGGCGCTGCTCGCTGGCGGCTTGCGTCAGCTCGGCGGTCTTGCGCTCCGTAATATCCATGGACATCAAATAAAGTCCGATCACGCTGCCATCCGGGGCCAGGTCGGGCACCATGTGGACCATCAGATGCATGTGACGGCCCAGTTCTTCACCATCGCGCTCTTCGTAGACTATCTGGCCGGACAGGGCGAGTTCAAACTTGTCGCGCCAGCGGTCCATCACTTCCGGACCGAATACTTCACCGATGGTCTTGCCCAGCATGTCTTTCGGATCGAGCCCCACCAGGAAGCGGTAATGCTCGTTGGTGAATTTGTAGCGCAGGTCGCGGTCGACGTAGGCAATCAGGGCCGGGATGTTATCCGCGATCATGCGCGCCCGGTGCTCGCTCTCACGAAGCTGATCCTGTGCCGCCTGGCGTTCCGCCGTCAGCTCATACAGGGCTTCGCTGACTTCGCCGATTTCATCCTGGCGGCCGGTGCGCAGCTGCGACAGGTCGCTGCCGCGTGTGCGCACGGCGTGCAAGCCTGCGCGAAGGCGTTCCAGGGGCGACAGCAGGCGGTCGATCACAAACCAGCTAAGCAAGCCCGCTACCGCAGCAAAGGCGGTAGCGGCAAGAATGGCGGTGCGCCGCATGGCAATCATGGGCGCGAACGCTTCCTCTGTCGGATAGCGCACGGCCACAATCCAGTTGGTGGCCTGCAGGCGCTTATAGGAATATATGCCCTCGTTGCCTTCCTTGTTGCGCGCTTCCACCCAGCCTTCAAAGCCTTTCAGCGCCATATCGGTGGCTTTGTTGAAGCCGGGGCGGGCGTTGATGTGCTCAAGCAGCCGCGCCTTGTTGGGATGGTTGACCAGGATGCCATCGGTCGTCATGATGAACATAAAGCCCGTCTTGCCGGGACTCATGCCGGTGAACTGGCTGAAAAAATCCGAATTGATCAGGTCAATACTGCCCGCGATGACATACTGCACATCGCCGCCGCTGTCGATCACGGGATGGGTCAACACCACCACCGGCAGGTTGGAAATGCGGCTGCGCACCGGCGGCGAAATGATGCCGCGCTTCTGCTGGCGGGTTTGTTCGAAATAGGGACGCGTGCCGACATTGAACTGGCGGGCAGCCAGCTGCTCGCGCATGGTCGCCACCATTTCGCCGTTCTTGTCGAACACCACCAGGTTAGCGAACTCCGTGCGCGCTGAAGAATGCGCAGCCAGCGCCTGGCGGATGGATTCCGGACTCGGTTTGCCGACCGAGATGGCTTCAGCCAGCGTCGCCAGCAGCAGGCGTTTGCCGGACAACTGTTCGTCGATATGGCCCGCCGCGGCAGACAGCAGATGGTACTGCTGCTGGCCGATCACAGCTTTCATGTCCCGCTCCGCCATCAGCAAGGCAAGCCAGGTGACGATCGTCGTCGCCGCCAGCACCAGCAGGATGACCACGCTGGACATGCGGAATTTCAGGCTTTGCGGAAGTCTCATTGCTAGCGGCGGCTGTGGGATGGCTTAGTATTGCATACGCTGAGCGAACTTTGTGCCATAAAATAACATTCTGAAGCAACTCGTGACGCCGCAGCGACGCTACCAGGACTGGAGCAATATGAACAATATTAGTGGTTAATCAGCCTATGGCGCATATTCACCTCGCCTGGGAACTCGGCGGCGGACTCGGACATGCGGGCCGCCTGAAAACACTGGCGCAGGCCATGCTGGAGCGCGGACACCGCGTCAGCCTGAGCTTACGCGACCTCGGTAATACGCACCGCCTGCTGGAAAATCTGGCCGTGCCCAAGTTCCAGACGCCGGTCTGGCTGCACCGCACGGCAGGCATGCCGCCCAATCAGGCTTCGCTGGCGGAAATCCTGATTCCGAATGGCTATCTGGAAGCCGCTGCGCTGGATGGCCTGGTATGCGGCTGGCGCGGCATGCTTTCAACGCTGAAGCCTGACCTCGTAGTAGGCGACTATGCGCCAACGGCCGTCCTGGCGGCGCGCAGTCTGGGCGTGCCCAGCGCCACCGTCGGTATCGGCTTCTACAGCCCGCCCGCCGGACGGGCGCTGCCCAATTTGCGGCCCTGGGAACAAATCGGCAGCGGGCGCCTGGCCGCCGCGGAAGACCATGTGCTGAAGACGGCCAATGCGGTACTGGCCCGCCACCGCGCCCCCGCTTTTGGCCAGGCCGCCGATATCTTGCTGGGTGATGCGGCCTTGCTGTGCACCTGGCCGGAGCTCGATCACTACGGGCGCCCCGCCTCGACGGCGCAATGGTTCGGCCCCAACTTCCTGCCGCATACCGGCACCGCGCCGCATTGGCCCGCTGGTAGCGGTCCGAAAGTGTTCGCCTATCTGAAATCGGAGCACACCCAGCATGCCGACGTGCTGCGTGCGCTGGTGGATGCGGGCTGCCGCGTTGCCTGCTATTTGCCGGAAGTGGCATCGGGCATGGCGCCGCCGGTGGCCGTGCCGAACATCGCTTATGCGCGTGGTCCGGTTTCGCTGGCGCAGGCCATGGCGCAGGCTGACCTGTGCGTTTGCCATGGCGGCGAAGCGACGCTGGTGCAAGCCTTGCTGGCCGGCGTGCCGCTGCTGCTGATGCCGATGCAGCTGGAGCAGTTCCTGATTTCGCAGCGGGTCGACGTGGGCGGAGCGGGCATCAATGCAGCGCGCCTTCAGCAGCCGGTGGACTGGGGCAGCGTGATCCAGCAGTTGCTGGGACAGGGTAGCTACCGTGCGGCGGCACAGGCTTTCGCGGCGCGTTATCGTGGCTTTACCCAGCAGGCAATGGCGCAGAAGATTGTTGAACAGTTCGAGCGGCAGCTGGCTATTTGAGGCGCGGCGGTTCAATGCCGGCATCGGCACGCTGCAGCTTGCCGGCGCGTAGCATCTGCACGGCATGTCCGACGGCGCGGGCAACGTTGCGCACTTCTTCCTGGAAGGCCTGGTCCTTGTCCAGCCCATCGTGGCTGGTGGCGTAAGGCTCGTAATAGCCAAGGTAGCGGTCCAGCCGCGCCAGCGCGCCAGCATCGAGAAGGCCCATCCAATCCAGCCAGTCGCTCAGATTGCGGCGCAGACTTTCCACCCCGGCCACGTCGCCATGCACCACCAGGCCATAGGCGCGGCCTGCCAGATGCTTGGGATAAGGCCAGCCCGCCAGTTCAATCGCCTTGGCTTCTTCAGCTTTTTTGCCGTGGGTGCTCGAGGGATCGGGATTGCCGCCGTCGGCGCATACCAGGCGGTCGATCATCAGCTTGAGCACCGAGGGCGCCTGATACCAGTACACCGGCGTGAAGATGATGACGGCATGGGCCGACACCCATTGTTCGTAGATCTCGGTCATCCAGTCGTTGACCTGGTTCAGGCTGTGATTCGGGTAGCAGCTGCAAGGCCAGTGGCACAGCGGCTGGGCGGTTGAAACGCAGCCCTTGCAGGGATGGATGTGCAGGTCGGCTTCGGAAGTGAGGCGGCTGAGATCCAGCACGTCAGTGCCGATGCCCAGTCCTTTTAACGTTTGCTCGGCCAGCTTGAGCAGGCGCCAGGTCTTGGACATCTCGCCGGGGCAGCTGCCGTCATTGCGGGCGGCGCCGCAGATCAGCAATACCCTGGATGGCGTGTGCGGGTCTTTCTGAAGTTTTTCAGCGTCGAGCAGCCGGTCGCGCGTCGCCTTCCATTCAACCGACAGGTCATAAGAGGGATCAGCGAAGCCGGGACCGGCCGGTGCGGTTACCGGCGCTTTGCGGCCATCRACATAATTCTGCCAGGCGACGTCCTCCAGCGCGGCGACGGCGTCGCGCACCTTGTCGAAACGGGGATCGGCAAAAGTGCGCGCAAAGCGCTGGTGAAACTCAGCGCGTTCCAGTTTGCCGGGTGCCTGGCCCTTCCTGACTTCCGTCATCAGCTTCTCCTGTCGTCGAAATCAGTGTGACAGGGAGCTGCTGCCGGGTCGGTGCGGCAGCGTACTTACGGCGGCCAGTCATGCTGGATACGCGCGCGGTCGGTGCCGCTTCCAGCCGGAAAACTCCGACCGTCTCGTGCAGACGGTCGGCCTGATCCTGCATTGCCGTGGCCGCGGCGGAAGCCTGTTCCACCAGGGCGGCGTTCTGCTGGGTGGTGCCGTCCATCTGTACGATCGCTTCGTTGACCTGTTCGATGCCTGCCAGCTGTTCGGCGCTGGCTTCCGCGATCTCGGCCATGATGTCCGTCACGCGCTGCACGCGGTTGACGATGTCCTGCATGGCGTGACCCGCGTCGTCCACCAGTTTGGCGCCGGTGCTGACTTTGTCCACGGAATCGCCGATCAGCGATTTGATTTCCTTGGCCGCAGCGGCTGAGCGCTGTGCAAGGTTGCGCACTTCGGACGCCACCACGGCAAAGCCGCGCCCCTGTTCACCGGCGCGCGCGGCTTCCACGGCGGCGTTCAGCGCCAGGATATTGGTCTGGAAAGCGATGCCGTCGATCACGGAGATGATGTCCACGATCTTGCGCGAGGACTCATTAATGGAGGCCATGGTATCCACCACCTGGGCCACCACCGCGCCGCCTTTGCCCGCCGCTTCGGAGGCGGAGGCTGCCAGCACGTTGGCCTGGCGCGCATTGTCCGCATTCTGCTTCACGGTCGAGGTCAGCTCTTCCATGGACGAAGCGGTTTCTTCCAGCGCACCGGCCTGCTGTTCAGTGCGGTTGGACAAATCCTGGTTGCCGTGGGCGATTTCGCGCGAGGCGGTTGCGATCTGCTCGGTGCCGCCGCGCACATCGCTGACGATCTTCTGCAGCGAAGTGTTCATGTCTTTCAGTGCCTGCGCCAGCTGGCCGATCTCATCGGTTGAGCGCACCTCGATATAGGAACTGAGGTCGCCGTTGGCCACCGTGCGTGCCACCTTGACCGCGTGGTTGACGGGACGGACGATGCTGCGCGTGATATACCAGGCGGTGAACAGACTGAGCAATCCGCCGAGCAGGCCCAGGACGATCATCGAAATCGTCGCCTTGCGGGCGGATTGCGCCGCGGATGCGCCTGCTTCATTCATCAGTTCGCTCTGGAAGTCCAGCAGGTAGTCGATGGCCTTGAAGTAAGCCAGCTGGGCAGGGCGCACGTCCTTGAACATGACCGCCAGGGCCAGATCGTGATCACCCGAGCGGATGGCGGCCAGCAGGCTGGCTTCCACACGGTCGTAAGCCTCGCCGGCAGCGATTGCGGCGGCGTGGCGGCGTTTGCCTTCCGGATTAACGATAAGGCCGCCAATCTTTTCCAGCGCGCTATCCGCCTCTTTTCCCGATTTGATGGAAACCTCTAATTCCGCTTTAGCTTCCCCGGCATCCGGCATCAACAGCGCATTTCGCAGGCTGCGCGCCTGTTGATTCAGCATCTCCTTGGTTTCATACAGGAGCTTAATCTTTTCATAACGATCGCCGGTAGTCAGTTCAATTTCCGACTTGACGAATTGTAGAGCCCCCGCGCCAAGAATGACGACGATGGCAAGCAGGAGGGTGGTGAGAGAAAATGCGATTGTTAGCCGATGGCCGATCTTTATATT
>NZ_JBFRDW010000391.1:0-8341 GCF_052113985.1 Pseudoduganella sp. RAF53_2
GCCGGCCAGCGCGCGTTTGCCGCGGTCGCCCAGGAAGAATTGCTTGATAAACGGGTGATCGGTCTTGATCACTTCCTTCGTCGGACCGCATACCAGCACGTGCTTTTCGGCCAGCACCGCAATGCGGGTCGAGAGTGCGAACAGCGTATCCAGGTCGTGCGTGACCATCACCACAGTCAGCCCCAGCTCCCGGTGCAGGGACTTGATCAGCGAAACGAAACTTTCGGACAGGTCGGGGTCCAGGCCGGCGGTGGGCTCGTCCAGGAACAGCAGCTTCGGTTCCAGCACCAGCGCGCGCGCCAGCGCAACGCGCTTGATCATGCCACCGGAGAGATCGGACGGCATCTTGTTCGCGTGCTCGGGGCCCAGGCCCACCATATTCATCTTCAGCAGCACCGCGTCGCGGATCAGGTCCTCGGGCAGTACCTTCAACTCCCACAGCGGCTGCGCGATGTTCTCGAACACGTTCAGCGCGGAGTACAGCGCACCTTGCTGGAACAGCATGCCCCAGTGATTGCGCAGCTCCTGCAGGTGGGTGGAGGAGGCCAGCGAAATGTCTTCGCCGAATACGCGCACGCAGCCCTTGGTGGGGCRTTCCAGCCCCAGCATCTGGCGCAGCAGCACGGTCTTGCCGGTGCCCGAACCGCCAACAATGGACAGGATCTCGCCCTGCCAGATGCGCATATTCAGATCATTGTGGATCACCGTGCGGCCAAACTTGGTCTGCAGGTTGGTGATTTCCACTACCGGCACGCTGCCATCCAGCGTGAGCTGCCCTTCGCCATCGGGACAGCCGCAGTTTTCTTCTTCCTGTTTGGGCTGGTCGTTCATCAGTAGCCCACTCCATTGAAGACGATGGCGAACACGGCGTCCGCCAGGATCACCACGGTAATTGCCGTCACCACCGACGTCGTGGTACCGCGGCCCAGGCTCTCGGTGTTGGGCTTGATGCGCAGGCCGAAATGGCAGGACACCAGCGCGATCAGCATGCCGAACACGCAGCCCTTGAGCAGGCCGATGATGTAGTTTGCGATCGGCACCGCGGCCGGCAGCTTCTGAATGAAGTAGCGCGCCGACAGATTCAGTTCGATCTTGGCTGCCACCATGCCGCCCACCAGGGCGCTGACGTCGGTCCAGATCACCAGCAGCGGCATCGAGATCGCCAGCGCAATGACTTTCGGCAGGATCAGGCGGAAGCCGTGCGAGATGCCCATCACCAGCATCGCATCCAGTTCTTCGGTCACGCGCATGACGCCCAATTGCGCCGTGATCGATGACCCGGAGCGGCCCGCCACCAGGATCGCCGCCAGCAGCGGTCCCAGTTCACGGATGATGCTCATGCCGAGCAGGTTCACGAGATAGATGTCGCCGCCGAAGTTGCGCAGCTGCTGAGCCGACAGATAGGACAGCACCACGCCAATCAGAAAGCCCACCAGCGCCGTGATGCCCAGCGCCTGGAAGCCGGCGTGGAAGATGTTGGCCGAGATCTCACGCCAGGGACCGCTGATTGGCCTTTTCAGGAAGCGGCCTGCGTCCTGCGTGACTTGCCCGATCAGGCTCACGAATTCGCGCAAATGCTCCAGGAAGTGCAGGATGCCGAAACCGAGCGCAGTCACCCAGCCAAAATGCTCCTTGCGGGGACGCGGTAGCTGGATCTTGCCGGTGGTTTCAAGGCGATGGAAGAATTCGTCCTGGCCGTCGGCCAGTTTCAGCGAGGCGGGACGGGCATAGTCCCAGGCTTCCCAGAAGATCTGAGCGCCGATGTGGTCCATGCTGTCGATGCCACTGAGGTCCCATTGCACATCCTTCTTGCCGCGCAAGCGTTCCAGGCAGCCGGATAATTTCTTCATCACCCGCTTGCTCGCGAGCGCATGGACCTGCCAGGTCCCATCGGCAGTCACAGCGCGCCCGTCTGGGCTGAAGGTTAAGGTTGGCTCTTGTGCAATAGGCATGTCGCCAGTGTAAGTGAGATTTGTTTCGGGCGCTACAAACTGCAGGTCTACCGTGCCGTCCCTATGCTGCCATATGTCTTGCCTGGCGTTGCGGCGCGGCGCTTGGATGTGCGGACTTGTTTTTTACACCATGCCCATCGCGCGCCAGTAGCTCCGTTACTTCGCCGGCGGACATGCGCTGTTCCAGCCGGCGCCCGACCAGGGTCGCCAGGCGATCCAGTGCGATGCGGTGGGTGGCGTCCGTATTCGCGTACAGCCAGTCCGAGAAAGCCATGAAGTTTGCGAACGGGTGTTCGCCAAGCAGTACCGGCGTGGCGTGCGTGAAGCGGCCGGAGTTCGCGACCAGGTCCCAATAGCGGGCGAAGCGCACCAGGCGCTGCATGGTCGGGAAGTCGATGTCGCGGTTGGCCAGAATAGTGTAGGGCGGATAAGGGTCGTACACCATGCCGAATTCCTCAGTGTGGCGGATGATCGGCGTGCCGCGCAGGCGCTTCAGGATGCCGAACTGGATTTCGTGCGGGCCCAGTGCCCACAGCTTGTCGAAGCCTTCCGCGAAGCTCTCCACCGTTTCGCCGGGCAGGCCGGCGATCAGGTCGACGTGCATGTGAACGTTGGAGTGCTCGCACAGCCAGCGGATGTTGTCCGCTGCCTTCTGGTTATCCTGCTTGCGGCTGATATTCGCCTGCACCACCGGATTGAAGCTCTGGATGCCGATCTCGAATTGCAGCGTCCCGGCCGGGAATTTGGCGATGCCTTCTTTCAGCGCTTCAGGCAGGTGATCGGGCACCAGCTCGAAGTGGGCGTAGACCGGATCGTCCGGATTTGCGGCCAGTTTATCCAAGAAGAACTGCATGATCTTCAGGCTGGTCTTGATGTTCAGGTTGAAGGTGCGGTCCACGAACTTGAACAGCCGCGCGCCGCGGTCGTGCAGCGACTCCATCTCGGCCAGGAAATTATCTATATTGAATGGCCAGGCCGTTTTATCCAGCGAGGACAGGCAGAACTCGCACTTGAACGGGCAGCCGCGCGAGGCTTCTACATATAAGGTGCGGTGCGCCAGGTCATCGTCGCTGTATTCCGAGTAGGGCAGGGTAATCTCGGCCATCGGCGGCTGCACACCGGCGTGCACTTTCATCAGCGGCTTCGGACCATTCAGGATTTCGCCGCACAGTTTGGGGAAGGTGACGTCGCCCCAGCCGGTGACGACGTAGTCCGCCAGTCGCGCGATTTCCTGTTCGCCCGTTTCATATGAGACTTCCGGACCACCCAGCACAATGACCACCTGCGGCGCCACGCGCTTCAGCGTCGCAATCAGGCGCGCAGTTTCTTCCACGTTCCATATATAGACGCCGAAGCCGACGATCTTCGGCTGCGCCGCGAGGATGCGCTCGACCATCTCGGTCGTCTTCGCGCCGATCACGAATTCCTGGATGCGCGTTTGCGCTTTCAGTTCGCCCATATTGGCAAGCAGATAGCGCAGGCCCAGCGAAGCGTGGGTGTAGCGGGCGTTAAGAGTGGACAGCAGGATGGTCATGATTGAAGCTCAGGCGCGAAAAGATGAATTTTACTCTTGCGCGGATGGCTGCGGTTCGCTATAGTTCTGTCCCTCGCAACGACGCACACGCAACGTAGCGAGATGTAGGAAGCGCGAAGCGCTGAAAACATAGGGTTGACGAGTTGCACGCTGTACCGCATAATCTCGCTTCTCTGCTGCTGACAAACACAACGATTTGTCGCTAAACGCAGCGATCTTTAAAAAATCAACAGTCGATAAGTGTGGGCGTTTGAAGATGGCCAACGCGCCGAATGGCRCGATGCTCAAATAATATGCTTCAAATGCTCGCRCAAAATKAAACGTAATCTCGCAAGAGATTTCGTCAGTATTTTGAGTGAGCGACCAAGTCAGCAATGACTTAAAACAGAGATTGAACTGAAGAGTTTGATCCTGGCTCAGATTGAACGCTGGCGGCATGCTTTACACATGCAAGTCGAACGGCAGCGCGGGCTTCGGCCTGGCGGCGAGTGGCGAACGGGTGAGTAATATATCGGAACGTACCCAAGAGTGGGGGATAACGTAGCGAAAGTTACGCTAATACCGCATACGATCTAAGGATGAAAGCAGGGGAYCKYMRGRCCTTGTGCTCCTGGAGCGGCCGATATCTGATTAGCTAGTTGGTGAGGTAAAGGCTCACCAAGGCAACGATCAGTAGCTGGTCTGAGAGGACGACCAGCCACACTGGAACTGAGACACGGTCCAGACTCCTACGGGAGGCAGCAGTGGGGAATTTTGGACAATGGGGGCAACCCTGATCCAGCAATGCCGCGTGAGTGAAGAAGGCCTTCGGGTTGTAAAGCTCTTTTGTCAGGGAAGAAAAGGGTCTGGCTAATATCCAGGCCTGCTGACGGTACCTGAAGAATAAGCACCGGCTAACTACGTGCCAGCAGCCGCGGTAATACGTAGGGTGCAAGCGTTAATCGGAATTACTGGGCGTAAAGCGTGCGCAGGCGGTTTTGTAAGTCTGTCGTGAAATCCCCGGGCTTAACCTGGGAATGGCGATGGAGACTGCAAGGCTAGAGTTTGGCAGAGGGGGGTAGAATTCCACGTGTAGCAGTGAAATGCGTAGAGATGTGGAGGAACACCGATGGCGAAGGCAGCCCCCTGGGTCAAAACTGACGCTCATGCACGAAAGCGTGGGGAGCAAACAGGATTAGATACCCTGGTAGTCCACGCCCTAAACGATGTCTACTAGTTGTTGGGTCTTAATTGACTTAGTAACGCAGCTAACGCGTGAAGTAGACCGCCTGGGGAGTACGGTCGCAAGATTAAAACTCAAAGGAATTGACGGGGACCCGCACAAGCGGTGGATGATGTGGATTAATTCGATGCAACGCGAAAAACCTTACCTACCCTTGACATGGCAGGAATCCYGRAGAGATTTGGGAGTGCTCGAAAGAGAACCTGCACACAGGTGCTGCATGGCTGTCGTCAGCTCGTGTCGTGAGATGTTGGGTTAAGTCCCGCAACGAGCGCAACCCTTGTCATTAGTTGCTACGCAAGAGCACTCTAATGAGACTGCCGGTGACAAACCGGAGGAAGGTGGGGATGACGTCAAGTCCTCATGGCCCTTATGGGTAGGGCTTCACACGTCATACAATGGTACATACAGAGGGCCGCCAACCCGCGAGGGGGAGCTAATCCCAGAAAGTGTATCGTAGTCCGGATTGTAGTCTGCAACTCGACTACATGAAGTTGGAATCGCTAGTAATCGCGGATCAGCATGTCGCGGTGAATACGTTCCCGGGTCTTGTACACACCGCCCGTCACACCATGGGAGCGGGTTTTACCAGAAGTAGGTAGCTTAACCGYAAGGAGGGCGCTTACCACGGTAGGATTCGTGACTGGGGTGAAGTCGTAACAAGGTAGCCGTATCGGAAGGTGCGGCTGGATCACCTCCTTTCTAGAGTCTGGTTCGGACTCAAACGTTCACACTTATCGGCTGTTCATTAAAGAGTAACGAGAGCACGCGGGTCTGTAGCTCAGCTGGTTAGAGCACCGTGTTGATAACGCGGGGGTCGTTGGTTCGAGCCCAACCAGACCCACCAAGTTTCGCGGGGGATTAGCTCAGCTGGGAGAGCACCTGCTTTGCAAGCAGGGGGTCGTCGGTTCGATCCCGTCATCCTCCACCACTGCCTTTAAAGTAGTGGCGAGCGAAATGGGAAGAGCCTGTACGTGATAGTCGTTTGGATAGTGGAAGCCTTTGGAAACAGGCGCCATAGCGGGTGATAGCCCCGTACACGAAATTCAAGCGGTGGTACTAAGCGTACGACAAGTAGGGCGGGACACGAGAAATCCTGTCTGAAGATGGGGGGACCATCCTCCAAGGCTAAATACTCGTAATCGACCGATAGTGAACCAGTACCGTGAGGGAAAGGCGAAAAGAACCCCGGGAGGGGAGTGAAATAGATCCTGAAACCGTGTGCATACAAACAGTCGGAGCCTCGTAAGGGGTGACGGCGTACCTTTTGTATAATGGGTCAGCGACTTACATTCAGTGGCGAGGTTAACCGAATAGGGGAGCCGTAGAGAAATCGAGTCCGAACAGGGCGCCAGTCGCTGGGTGTAGACCCGAAACCAAGTGATCTATCCATGGCCAGGTTGAAGGTGCGGTAACACGCACTGGAGGACCGAACCCACTAATGTTGAAAAATTAGGGGATGAGCTGTGGATAGGGGTGAAAGGCTAAACAAACTTGGAAATAGCTGGTTCTCTCCGAAAACTATTTAGGTAGTGCCTCAAGTATCACCACCGGGGGTAGAGCACTGTTATGGCTAGGGGGTCATCGCGACTTACCAAACCATTGCAAACTCCGAATACCGGTGAGTGCGAGCTTGGGAGACAGACGTCGGGTGCTAACGTCCGGCGTCAAGAGGGAAACAACCCAGACCGCCAGCTAAGGTCCCAAAGATTGGCTAAGTGGAAAACGAAGTGGGAAGGCTAAAACAGTCAGGATGTTGGCTTAGAAGCAGCCATCATTTAAAGAAAGCGTAATAGCTCACTGATCGAGTCGTCCTGCGCGGAAGATGTAACGGGGCTAAGCCAGTCACCGAAGCTGCGGATATCCGTAAGGATATGGTAGGAGAGCGTTCTGTAAGCCTGCGAAGGTGGCTTGTAAAGGCTGCTGGAGGTATCAGAAGTGCGAATGCTGACATGAGTAGCGATAATGCGGGTGAAAAGCCCGCACGCCGTAAGCCCAAGGTTTCCTGTTCAACGTTCATCGGAGCAGGGTGAGTCGGCCCCTAAGGCGAGGCAGAGATGCGTAGCTGATGGGAAGCAGGTTAATATTCCTGCACCGTCGTATGATGCGATGGGGGGACGGATCGCGGAAGGTTGTCTGCCTGTTGGAATAGGCAGTTTCTGGTTCATAGGAGGTACTTAGGCAAATCCGGGTACGTAATCCAAGGGACTGGGACGAGCGCTCTTGTAGCGCGAAGCAATCGGAAGTGGTTCCAAGAAAAGCCTCTAAGCTTCAGTCATACGAGACCGTACCGCAAACCGACACAGGTGGGCGAGATGAGTATTCTAAGGCGCTTGAGAGAACTCGGGAGAAGGAACTCGGCAAATTGGTACCGTAACTTCGGGAAAAGGTACGCCTCGGTAGCTTGACCACTTTACTGTGGAAGGGCGAAAAGGTTGCAATAAACTGGTGGCTGCGACTGTTTAATAAAAACACAGCACTCTGCAAACACGAAAGTGGACGTATAGGGTGTGACGCCTGCCCGGTGCTGGAAGATTAAATGATGGGGTGCAAGCTCTTGATTGAAGTCCCAGTAAACGGCGGCCGTAACTATAACGGTCCTAAGGTAGCGAAATTCCTTGTCGGGTAAGTTCCGACCTGCACGAATGGCGTAACGATGGCCACACTGTCTCCTCCCGAGACTCAGCGAAGTTGAAGTGTTTGTGATGATGCAATCTACCCGCGGCTAGACGGAAAGACCCCATGAACCTTTACTGTAGCTTTGCATTGGACTTTGAACCAATCTGTGTAGGATAGGTGGGAGGCTTTGAAGCGGGGACGCCAGTTCTCGTGGAGCCAACCTTGAAATACCACCCTGGTTTGTTTGAGGTTCTAACCTTGGCCCGTGATCCGGGTCGGGGACAGTGCATGGTAGGCAGTTTGACTGGGGCGGTCTCCTCCTAAAGTGTAACGGAGGAGTTCGAAGGTACGCTAGGTACGGTCGGACATCGTGCTAATAGTGCAATGGCATAAGCGTGCTTAACTGCGAGACCGACAAGTCGAGCAGGTACGAAAGTAGGACATAGTGATCCGGTGGTTCTGTATGGAAGGGCCATCGCTCAACGGATAAAAGGTACTCTGGGGATAACAGGCTGATTCCTCCCAAGAGTTCATATCGACGGGGGAGTTTGGCACCTCGATGTCGGCTCATCACATCCTGGGGCTGTAGCCGGTCCCAAGGGTATGGCTGTTCGCCATTTAAAGTGGTACGTGAGCTGGGTTTAAAACGTCGTGAGACAGTTTGGTCCCTATCTGCCGTGGGCGTTGGAAATTTGAAGGGGGCTGCTCCTAGTACGAGAGGACCGGAGTGGACGAACCTCTGGTGTACCGGTTGTCACGCCAGTGGCATTGCCGGGTAGCTAAGTTCGGAAGAGATAACCGCTGAAAGCATCTAAGCGGGAAACTTGCCTTAAGATGAGATTTCCCRGAGCCTTGAGCTCYTTGAAGGGTCGTTCGAGACCAGGACGTTGATAGGTCAGGTGTGGAAGTGCAGTAATGCATTAAGCTAACTGATACTAATTGCCCGTACGGCTTGTCCCTATAACCTTGCCGGTTATGCGCACTTGCCTGTGTTTGAATGATTGAGTTTTACCC
>NZ_JBFRDW010000392.1:0-5637 GCF_052113985.1 Pseudoduganella sp. RAF53_2
GCGTAAGCCTCAGCACAGCCAATACAAGCAAGAATTGAGGAATCCCAATACCCAACAGGGAAGAGATCAAGTCAGGTGGAGTGCGCGACGCAACTACTACGAACGCGGCGCCGATACTTCCAAATATAACTGCCGCCTCACGTGCCTCCTCGGCACGACCTGCATCGAGCATGTTCCTGCGCACCAGGTAAGCAGTGGCAAAACTGCCTCCCACGAACGTTGCAATTGCAATGCCTGTGTTCTTGAATTGTGCCGTTTTATCCTGCATCAAAAAAGTAGTACATCCATAAAAATTGGGTTGGAATTCCGTTCTTACGCAACGTCGGCTTGTGGCCGCTATTAGACAGCAGCTCTGCCGCTACAAGCTAGGAAGCTCAGGCGTCATACTGAGCCATGCCGCTGGCAGCTCCGATTCGAGTTCTCGGAGACGTTCTTCGTAGCGAGGCCCAAGCACTCGCAACTCCCCGTTTATTCGCTCAATCAGGATCGGTACATTGCCGACAAATGAACATTCAATCTTTGTGCGGTCAGCAATAAATTCCGGCGCGTTGTAGAAAAAGACCCAACCATAGGGCAGCGCAACGACCCTTTCTATGTCCAGTGCCGCTTGATCGTCCGTGGCCGCTGACACCCAACAATCAGCAACTTTTCTAGCCGCGTTAAAAATCATTAGTTCTTCCCAATTGTTCAACTACCAAATCTCGCAGTTGGCCGATTGAGGCCAGCCCTCATGGCACCAATTCCATGCGACCGTCTGCCCAAACTCGTAGTACCTGCGACGCAAGCGGATAGGGTTGAGTCTTGAAGTCATCTGTAGCTCTGGTTCTGGCAAAGCTCTGGAATCCAGCACTGTTTTTTGTGCTCCAATTGACCAGAAAATCACGATTCGGGATTATTGCTAGAAATGGCTCTCCAAGAAATTTCGCCGCCTCATGTCGAACCCACGGAACCAGAAGGCGTACGGCGTCGTACCCGTCCTTCTCTTCTAACGCCAGGAAGCGATCTGGGTCCCCACTGCCCTGTAGCTTAGCGTCTTTGTTCCTAAGATCTAAATTCTTAAGAGCCGTATCGAAAAGAGTTTTTTCATCAATTTTCCACCGCACCCGATCCTCTTCCCTCACGTAGCTGTAACCATCCTTCTGAATCACTACGACAGCCAAATGGACGTCCTTTATGAAGGGCCGGGTAACGAGGACGCGCTTACCGGCAAATGGACGAAGATAATCTGCGGGCATAAACTGTAAAGAAACGATGCCTTCAGCCTCCCTCCAAGAATGAGGCAACTTCGACTCTCTCTCTTTTGCCTGCAACATCATTGAAGCAAAGTGCTCACGCATTACTGCCTCTCGCGCTGTCATGTTCAAAGGCGGGGCAGCCAGGCAGATTCGAGAACGAAGGTTTTGCAGGCCAAATTCGACTTTCCCCATCAAAACGATGTCCAGATTCTGGCTGCGGGTGAACGGACGAGTTGGGTATTCCTTCTGCAGGAAAGCCAATGCTTCTGTTTGGAGCTGTTGTGGTGTGAATTCACAGGCCACTGCGGGGAATGCTATAAGTGAAAGAACGAGGAAAATTTGACGAAACATTCTTAAAACCTAATTGTTTTCAACTGAGCAGTCTACATACATCGGGCGGCAGCTTCTGGCCGACTTCAGTCAATTTTTTTAACATTCGCCACGACGGCCCATTGAACAATAAAAGCGTCCGCTCGCCCTTCAAGCTTCATAGATCTTGCAGCTTGTATCATCAAATCCCAGAAGCGTCTCCCTTGGCGAGAATGGCCTGCAACTTCAGCAAGCTCTTCCAACGCTAACTCTAGCTCATTATSAGCAAGATATTCTTCAAAGTTTTCCAGCTGATCTTTTGCTGTAACAACATCTGAACGAAGAGCAGACCGAGCCTCCCGTAGCCATTTCTCCGTAATTTCCCATTGTTTAAGAATTTCGAGATTCGTCATATTTTTACCTAGCTAGGTGGGCGTCTGTTCCTGGCCGATATCGCACACTCAATTCCAGTGGATTTTTTCAAGGTCAATTGGCGCTTCTTGACCTTCAACCCATACCGTTAAAGAATGTTTTGTCATCGACTTTAGTGACAACGTCGTGAGCTTTCGATGTCCTCCGCAATAACGAAGCGCGAAATCGGAAATCCTTACAACGCCAACTCGGAAACTATAGCCCTCGACGCCTTGGCGAGTCGGCACGTCCTCGATATGTAGCTTTACGAACGCTAAAAAATCGCCGTCTTCGCTCCATAGCACCTCCGGCAGAGCCCCTTTTATTTCTAGGCCCTCACCAATCGCGAGCCATCCCCCCTGGGGACCGCTCATCCAAAGCTCGCCACCCCAGCGCCACCTTGCCACGTGCTTTTTGTCAGGACTCGTCCATTGGACTAAACCTTCCCCAGTCATGTAATTTCTCTCGCTCTTCTGTAATTTACAACGTCTGCTGTTGGCCGAACGCAGCCAAGGCTAGCCAMATGTGTGAAATCGCATTGCATGGTCGACTTCGGTGACAGTCACGGCCAAGTCTGTCTTGAAAGGCGTATTCTCTGAGCTGCTCACGACAAGTGAACGGCCGTTCAAACCGGTCAATTTGATTCCAGCCAATACCTTTACTACGTTGCCGTTCGCTGTGGGGGCAGTTCCAAGTTCTGCTGCATACTGCGTGAAGCCTGGCCCAGTACCTAAGAAGCCTGCGTTATTTAAGGCTGGCTCCAGCCACTCTTCTCTCCACAATAATTCACTGAACACAACAGTAAACGGGGCATCTAGTTCTTCCCAATTGAACGGAAAATCCGCACTCAATTCATGGAGACAAATCGGAAATACTTCAAACCACTTCCCAACGGAAACCTCTTCTACGGCGAAGGCTATCACCTCATCATTGTCGAATCGAAGTGCAGTAAAGCTATACTCAGTGTGAACAGCTTTTATCGTTCTACCGGAAAGCTTAGCCGCATTGTCGTAGCAATTTACGATTCTCGAATAATGCATCCCTCTGCCTTAATAGTTGATAGTGTTAACGCGTGCGTCCGTTCCTGGCCGGTTGCCGCTATACACGTTCTATCGAATAGGGCTCAATCTCGCATCCCCATCCGCTGAAGTGCCCGCAGCCAAAGGGGCCGCTAGGCCCACGCAGTAAGCCGGTAACCAACACGCGCTTACCAGCCCACCTCGAAAGAACGTCTTTATTAGGTTGAACACTTCCACTTCCAAACGCAAGCCATACACTTGACTGATAGTGTGGAGGCTCAACTCCCTCAGTAATATCCCGGCGCTCGGACTTGGGAAAATGTCCAAGGGAGGTATTTTCAAATTCGAAGGTCAACAGCCCTGCGACCTCGACTGGCTGCCCATCAAGTTCGGTAAGCCGGTCTATGACCTCATTTACAGAAAGCACGATTACCACTCCCTTTAACATCAAAAATTTTGAATGGTCGCTAGTGGCGCAACAGGTCACGATATTAATCGTTAATTGCAATAAGGGCCCCGGCGTCGCAAAACGAGGCATTGGACTTGCGAAATAGCAAAGCATACTCTGGATTAGTAAATCCCAAAGTTAAACTTTTAATTTCACCACGAAACCCCTGCTTTATACGTTGCAAATAGACTGGCTGATAGTTGCCAGTTCTTGGCTTGGCTGGTTTTCGAAGCAGATAGAAAAAAATCCAAGTCAATAGGCACGCTAAAATTGCAGCCGTGCTTGGTAAATTTTTTCTAATTAAACCAGGAGCCGATTCAGGTAAGGTGAATATTAATAAACCCATTATCACCCAAAAAACACCGAAAACAACAAGAGCCTTAGAGAAGACTCCCTGCCGCAGTCGAGTGGCTGTGCGGGCGCAACGACTGCAAAAAGGAAGAGATAAAGAAAATGTTAACTCAGTCCCAATAAATAGAAAGTAACGGGTATGCTTTAAATTAACGGTAATTTTTCTTAGTTCTGAAGTGCAACCACAATTACAGCATTGATCTTCAGGAGTGACAAAAGGAAGCGGTGACACTCGTCCTGGAAGGTAAATAATCATTGCAGTGTTGTATTAAATATTCGAATAAGTGTAAGGATTCGGCGGCAGCTTTTGGCCGTACTCGGCCGACGTCGTACAGAGTAGCATCTTGCTCATCTGAAAGGTTCACACTTTGTCACTCCAAGTGTTTTGCCCCAAGCCGACGGGAGTTGAATGCCGCCTGTTTGAAATGTTTTTGCTGGGATCTCCTTGGCTTACATCGCCGACGATTTCGCCAGGAACGCGACGATATTGACCGCAACCTGGGACGTGCTGTTCTGACGTATCGGTCCTGTGCGCCATTCACTGTAAGTATTCGATATATTTGATTTAACATCTCATCAGGCGACATCGCTGGAGGAATCTTCAAGTGGTGGCGAAGGACATCAAGAAATCGAGGAACGGTTTCGAATCGCGCCGGCGTGCCTGCACAGCACTGTTGGCGCTGGCTGCCGGCACCGGTAATGCCACGTCCGCCGACGATCCGCTGCAGGACACGGTGCGRGATGCCGCGCCGGCTCCACCGCAGGATGATCGTCTGTATAAAAGTTATGGCGCGGCGGCACTGGAGATCCTGGGATTCCAGCTTGTGTTGAACCGGGTCGACCATGCGTTCGTCCGGCCGGACGACTATGACGTGAGCATCGGTTCGATCCGACGCAACCTGCGCAGCAGCTGGGTCGTCGACCGGGACCCGTTCGAGATCAACCAACTTGGCCACCCTTACCAGGGCTCCGTCTACTTCGGCCTCGCGCGCAGCAATGGGCTGACGTTCTGGGAATCGATGGGCTATGCCTTTGCCGGCAGCGCCGTCTGGGAAATCGCCGGCGAGACGACGCCGCCGTCACGCAACGACCAGATCACGACCAGCTTCGGCGGCACCTTCCTGGGCGAAGCCTTGTACCGGATGGCGAACCTGGTGCTGGAAGAAGGGTATGGACTCTCACCGCAATGGCGCGAAGTGGCGGCCGCCGCAGTGTCGCCGCCGCTCGGATTCAACCGCCACGTCGCCGGGGGCCGCCGTGCGGCGCTGTGGGCGAGCCACAGCCCGGCCATCTACGGCCGCCTTCAGCTGGGAGTAGGCGGAATCACGAGCAACAACGTCGGCCCATCGCTGGCGCCTCGGCGCAACGAGGTCGCGGCCGACTTCGCGCTCGACTACGGCTTGCCGGGCCAGCCCGACTATACCTGGCGCCGGCCTTTCGATTACTTCCTGTTCCGCGTCAGGTTGTCGAACGTGCAGGGTGTCGAAAGCCTTGCGACACGGGGCATGCTGTTCGGTGCGCCATACGGGTCCGGCAGGAACCTGCGCGGCATCGTCGGGCTGTACGGCACCTACGATTATCTGGCGCCGCAGGTGTTCCGGGTGGCCAGCACAGGACTGTCGCTGGGCAGCAATGCGCAGTTGTTGCTGAGCGACCACTACACGCTGCAAGGCCATGCATCGGCCGGCATCGGCTACACATCCACTGGCACCACTAGCGCCAGCACGAGCGGGCAATACCATTACGGTTTCGCGCCGCAAGCGATGCTGACCCTGCGCCTGATCGGCAACGAAAGGTTCGCCTTCGAACTCGCGGCGCTTGAGTTCTTCGACGGCAAGCTGACCAGTGCGGGGCCGAACGGGAC
>NZ_JBFRDW010000393.1:0-5614 GCF_052113985.1 Pseudoduganella sp. RAF53_2
GCGTGAGGTTGCGGTCCTGGCCCAGGGCTTCCGCTTCGGTGTAGCCGGTGATTTGCGTGAAGGCGGGATTCACGGCCACGATGGTGCCCTTGTCGTCGATGACCATCACGCCGTCGGCAATGTGCTCCAGCACCGTGGCGGACAGGCGCAGCTTTTCTTCCGCCTCCTTACGCGCGGTGATGTCGGCGTAGACCCAGATCGAGCCTTCGTTGGAGCGGTTCTGGTCGATCGCGCAGCCGGACACCATGCACCAGAACAGCGTGCCATCGCGGCGGCGGTAGTGGCGTTCCTCGCTGAAGTATTCGCCTGCGCCCAGGGTCGGGTACTGGCGCGCGCCGGCCGATTCGAAGTCGAAGGACGTCGGGAACACTATCGCGGTCGAGCAGCCCACCATCTGGCCCGGCTCGTAGCCGAACAATTCTTCGCAGCGGCGGTTGACCGACACGATGGTCCGATGGCGTACGAACATCACGCCGAACATCACGTTGTCCAGAATCGCGCTCTGCTCGGCCAGCAGGGCCTCGATGCGCATTTCGTTGTGCTTACGCTGGCTGATGTCGGAAATGATGCCGTCCACCCAGCTCGCCTGGCCCGCTTCGCCCATTTGCGGCTGGCCGTTTTCCGCCACCCAGCGCTCGGTGCCGGTGGCGTCGATGATGCGGTATTCAATTTCGTAAGGCTTGCCCTCTTCCAGCGCGGCCACCACGGTGCGGCGCTGACGCTTGCGGTCTTCCGGGCAAATCAGGTTGGCCCAGGCGTGCGTCGTGCTGCGCATGAACTGCGAAGCGGAGTAGCCGGAAATGTCTTCAATGGCATCCGACACGAAATCGATCGGGCCATCCGGGCGGTAGCGGAACACGGCGCCCGGCACCTGGGTCACGATGGTGCGGAAGCGCTCTTCGCGCTGGCCGATGTCTTCGAACAGGTGTTTGATCGCGACCCGCATCTGCTCCAGCTGGCTGGCCAGGCGGCCCAGCTCATCGTTGCTGCGCAAGTCCATACGGGTTTCGAAATCGCCGTGCGACAGGCGGTCGGAGAAGCGCATCAGCTTGCGCAGCGGCTTCAGCAAACGCGAATTCAGGAACAGGATGATCAGCACCAGCGACATGGTCAGCTGGGCGGCCAGCACGAACACGTAAGACCATTGTTTGTCGCGCAGCTCGGCCTGGCTGCGAGCGTCGTCCATCTCGACCATGATGCGGCCGATCTTTTCGCCGCGCACCAGGATCTCGCGCTCGGCGCGGTAGACATTGCCGATCTGGCGCTTGGGCGCCTCCATGTGCATGAACTGGGTGTCGGCCTGGCCGGTCACTTCCACGCGCAGCACGGAACGGTCGCGCATCACGGATTCCRCCAGCGAGTGGGCGGATTCCGCATTCATATTCCACAGGGATTCCTGCATGCCGAGCGCCAGGATGTCGGCGTTGCGCTGCAGGGATTCGTTCAGGGCGGTGCGTGCGGATTGCTGCTCGTGCACGCCGATCAGCAGATAACTGCCGATTGCTGCGGGAATGACCAGTCCACCAAACACCATCAGAAGCAGCGAGCCGTAGATGGATAGTCCATACAGGGCGCTCAGACGGGATCTCAGTTTTCGGTATAAATGACTAGCCATGCAGGACGGTTGAGTTGAAAAACATACCCATCAGCAATTATGCACATAAACTCTATGAACAGTCACCCTTATTGAGAGCATTCTTGCTATGATCGCCGCTCTTAACTGAGGAGCATCTTATGTCGTTTTCCATGTATTCCGCGTCCGTTCCGGTGTTTCGCCAGATTCTGAATAGCCTTTTGGTTATCCTGGAGAAGGCTGAGGCCCATATCGAAGCGAAGAAAATCGATCCGAACGCAGTGTTGCAATTCCGTCTCTTCCCGGACATGCTGCCCTTCACCCGTCAGATCCAGATCGCTGCCGACTTCGCCAAGGGCGCAGGCGCGCGCCTGGCCGGCCAGGATGTGCCGTCGTATGAAGATACGGAAAAGACCTTTGGTGAACTGAAGCTGCGCATCACGCGCACCATCGCTTTCCTGGACAGCCTGCCGAAGGCCGCCATCGAAGAAAGCGCCCAGCGCGCTGTAACTACCGGTTCCGGTGAAAAGCTGAAGAACTGGGTGGGCCAGGAGTATCTGGTGCATTACGCACTGCCACACTTCTACTTCCACGCCACCACGGCTTATGACATCCTGCGCCATAACGGGCTGGAAATCGGCAAGAAGGATTTTATCGGCACCTGGTAATTCAGGCACGGCGGGTCAATGACCCTCCCTACGCGGCGCCGCGTGACAAATCCGGGATGCGCCGCGCGGGAATTCCGGCCATCGTCGCAACGCACGGCAGCTCGGGGGGGGCAGCGTAGGGCGGATCATTGATCCGCCATTGCGTCACGTGTTGCGGCGCGGATAGCCCTGCGCGAGAATGCGCGTCCAGACCTTTTCTTTCTCCTGGGCGCTCATGGAAACCCAATGCGCCACCTCGATATAAGTCCGGCCGCAACCGCGGCAGATCTCATCGAAAGTGGTCGAGCAGACCGCCACGCAAGGCGTRTCCGGCCGCTCAGGCAATTTCTGCTCGCTCATCACTTCACCTCAAGGCCCAGCTTATCCCAGCCCTCGTGGCCCAGTTCTTCCATGGTTTCGATGTTCTTCTCGAAAATGGCTTCGGCTTCCGGGAAAGCTTCCACAGCGCGGTCGATGCTTTCCTCGCGCAGCAGGTGCAAGGTCGGGTAAGGCGAACGGTTGGTGTAGTTGCCGATGTCGTTCTTATCCGTGTCGGCGAACTGGTAGTCCGGGTGGAAGCTGGCCACCTGAATCTCGCCTTCCAGCTCCATATCCTCGACGGCCGCGTCGGCCACATCAAGGAATTCGTTATATTCCTCAAAGTCGTTCAGCACGTTTGGATGAATAATCAGGGTCGTGTCGACCTTTTCCGCCGGGGTGTCGGACAGATACTGAAGCTCGTCCATCAGCAGTTCCAGCAGTTCCTCCGGCGTTTCCGCCTCGGACACCACATAGCGGACCTGTTCCTTGATATAGACCGCCTTGGCGAAAGGACACAGGTTCAGGCCGATCACCGCCTTTTCCACCCATTTCCGGGTTGCTGCGATTACGGCACTATGATCCACGGGGGACTTGCTCATCTTCAATTCCTGAATGCTAAAACTGGATGCCAATTATACCCTTTCACTGAATAAACTCATAAAATTGCATAAGAAAATCAGTGACATAGCGCATTTTTGCTTGACTGAACCATGCATGATCCTTACACTCCGGGTTTAGATAGTCCGTCCGATGTTTCTTGTCCGACAACAGTGGAAAACTATGCAAGCACGAATTCAAACCGCCCTGCTGGCCGCGCTGATCGCTAGCGCAGCCCCGGCGATCAACGCAGCCGACATGGCCCTGCCGTTGAACGCCCCGGCGAAAACCAGCCCGTCCGACGCACCCAAGACCTTCGCCAAGCAAGCTGTAGCGGGCGAAGAAACCTTCCGTGAGACGGATGTATGGGGCCGCATTCGTTCCGGCTATGCCATTCCCGACGTGAACAACTCCCTGGTGGCCAAGCATGCCAAGTGGTATGCCGACCGTCCGGACTACATGGCCCGCACTTCGGCCCGCGCCTCGCTCTACCTGTACCACGTGGTCAGCGAGCTGGAAAAGCGCGGCATGCCGACTGAACTGGCCCTGCTGCCATTCATCGAATCCGCATTCAACCCGAACGCCCTGTCCAGCGCTTCCGCCGCCGGCCTGTGGCAGTTCATGCCCGGCACCGGCAAGGACTATGACCTGAAGCAGAGCGCGTTCAAGGACGACCGCCGCTCGGTTATTGCCTCGACCGATGCCGCCCTGACCTATCTGCAGCGCCTGTACGATATGTTTGGCGACTGGCACCTGGCTCTGGCCGCCTACAACTGGGGCGAAGGCAATGTGCAGAAAGCCGTCCAGCGCAACAAGGCCGCCGGCAAACCGGTCGATTTCGACAGCCTGGCTGATCTGATGCCGGCCGAGACCCGCAATTACGTGCCGAAGCTGCAAGCGGTGAAGAATATCGTCGCCAACCCGCAGCAGTTCGGCCTGAACCTGCCGCAGATCGACAACCAGCCTTACTTCGCGACGGTCGAAAAAACCAGCGATATGGACGTGGCAGTGGCCGCCAAGCTGGCCGAAATGTCGGTGGACGAGTTCAAGGCCTTGAACCCGCAGTTCAACCGCCCTGTCATCACCGGCAACGACCAGACCCAGATCCTGCTGCCGAAGGCAAACGTCGAGAAGTTCTACTCCAACCTGGCATCGTGGACCCATGCGCTTTCCAGCTGGACCACGCACAAGATCAGCAGCGCCCGTGAATCCATCGCCTCCCTGGCCCACAAATTCGGCACCACGCCGGAAGCGATCCGCATGGCAAACAACATCCCGACCCGCAGTGTGCTGAAGGCCGGCTCCACCATCCTGGTGCCGAAAACTTCCGCCATGGTGGATCAGGACATCCCTTCCGAAATCGCCGATTCCGCCACTGTCGCCCTCGATTCCGAGCGCACCACCGGCGGCAGCAAGCGCTACAAACAGGCCAGCGCGTCCAACACGAACGCGAAACCTGCTGTCAGCATGGTCAAGGCCCACGTCAAGCGTGACGCAGTAGGCCATCACAAAAGCAACTAACCCCGTTCCGCCACGACTTGGCAAACTTGCAGTCGTGGCGTCATGGCAATACAATCTCTGTCTTGCGTTGCGCATGCGGCGGATCAATGATCCGCCCTACGACCCTCGTCCGTCGTGATGCGTAGGGCGGATCATCGATCCGCCGAACCACCCAACACGCTGTACCCACTGGAGCAAATAGATGGCTTTCCTGCAAGGCAAAAAAATCCTCATCACCGGCGTTCTGTCCAACCGTTCGATCGCTTACGGCATCGCCCAGGCCTGCCACCGCGAAGGCGCTGAACTGGCGTTCACCTATGTCGGCGACCGCTTCAAGGACCGCATCACCGAATTCGCCGCCGAATTCGGCAGCAAGCTGGTGTTCGACTGCGACGTGAGCAGCGACGAGCAAATCAACAACCTGTTCGCAGACCTGGGCAAAGAGTGGTCGCAGCTGGACGGTTTCGTGCACGCCATCGGCTTCGCGCCTCGGGAAGCAATTGCCGGCGAGTTCCTGGACGGCTTCAGCCGCGAAAACTTCCGCATTGCCCATGACATCTCCGCTTACAGCTTCCCAGCCATGGTGAAAGCCGCCCTGCCGCTGCTGAAGCCTGGTTCCTCGGTGCTGACCCTGTCCTACCTGGGTGCAGTGCGCGCGATCCCTTACTACAACACCATGGGCCTGGCCAAGGCATCGCTGGAAGCGTCGGTGCGCTACCTGGCCGAAAACCTGGGCCAGCACGGCATCCGCTCCAACGGCATTTCCGCCGGTCCGATCAAGACCCTGGCCGCGTCCGGCATCAAGGACTTCAGCAAGCTGCTGGGCTTCGCCTCCAGCCACGCTCCGCTGCGCCGCAATGTGACCATCGAAGAAGTCGGCAACGCCTCCGCCTTCCTGCTGTCCGACCTGGCCTCCGGCATCACCGGCGACATCATGTACGTCGACGGCGGCTTCAGCCACGTCATGGGCCTGAAC
>NZ_JBFRDW010000394.1:0-5612 GCF_052113985.1 Pseudoduganella sp. RAF53_2
CAATATGGGCGATACCTTCCGCCGCCTGCGCCTCGACCCGGCGCAATACGCCATGGACAAGGCAGGCCAGTCCTACCAGGCGCGCGATGCCTGGCGCCAGCGCGCACTGGCCCAAACGTCCGGCGAGATTGATGCCGAAGTACCGGCACACGGCGTGTTGCTGCTGACCGTGCGCTGATGCTAGCTGTCAAATGGCGCATCGTTAATCAGATCGCATATATCGGGGCACTGGAAGCCATGGACATGGCGATGGCCAATATCGGCCAGGCCCGTGCCCAACGCGGTGTGCGGCTTCTTTCGGACCACGCCGGCAATCGCTTCGGTAAAGGCGGCCTTCATCCCGATACGCGGATAGCGCTCCAGCGTCTCGTCGACCAAAGCCGGCGTGATTTCATCCAGGCGCAGACCGAAGACGTCAACGTGCGCACCAAAATGCAGGAGCGCCACTTCAGGCTGGCGCCGGTCGGCCAGGCCTGCACTGGAGTGAAGCGCGATCGCGTCCCACACCAGCTCCGCCTTGGATTCCGGATAGGCATTATCCCGCAGGAAGCGGCTGGCGGCATCGGCACCATCCACCTCGAAACGCTGGTCGGCGGAGAATTCATCGGTCAGGCCCAGGTCATGCAGCATCGACGCCAGGTATAAAAGCTCCCGGTCATAGTTCATTCCCCGGCGCCTGCCGATAAATTCCGAGAACCACCAGGTCCGGTGTAAGTGGTGCAACATTGGCTTGCTATGCACCCGTTCGATGAGCGCGCCCGCTTTTCGGGTCAACGCCGAATCCGGCGCAGCAATCCCGCCGATCGTAACGACTGTATTCATATTTCCTCCGCAATTGAAAATGCTCTGACGTCATTCTAGGAAAGCACCCTTCGGCACAAATGACTGTCTTCAGATGATTTGTGCCAAAATACTGGCATCGACATCAGCAGGAGGCTCCGATGAAAAAGCGGGTCCTGAACAGAAAACGCGTTGTCATTCTTGGTTTGCCGCCCGTCGACACACTCGACGTAACCGGTCCGGCGGAGGTATTCGCCTACGCAAATAAACTGCATGGCGGCGAGCCTTATCAACTGGAACTGATTTGCGCAGGCCCATCGCTCGACCTCGAGAGCGAAACAGGCATCGGACTCAAGGCGCACAAAACGCTGGACGAGGAGCRCCGTGACCGCACGCCGATCGACACCCTGATCATCGCTACCGGCTTCAGCGCCATTGACAGAATGGATCTGCCAGCCATCGACTGGATTCGCACCCGCTCCTCAAAAATCCGCCGAATTTGCTCCATCTGCGTGGGTGCGTTCGCATTGGCCGAAGCCGGACTTCTGAATGGACGGAGAGCGACGACGCACTGGGGCATGGCGCAGCGCATGGCTGAACGCTTCCCGTCGATTGAGGTTGATCCCGCGCCTATCTGGATCAAAGACGGGAATATCTATACCTCCGCCGGCATATCTTCCGGTATCGATCTGGCCCTTGCACTGGTGCGCGAAGACCTGGGCGATGCGACTTCGCTGGACATTGCCAAAAGCCTTGTACTGTTCTTGCGCCGTCCTGGTGGACAGGCACAGTTCAGCGCTTCCCTTCGCTCGGAACAAACAAGTAATCCCAGCCTGGATGAATTGCGGGTCTGGATCAGCGAGCATCTTGCCAGCGAACTCACATCCGGCATTCTGGCCGAGCGCCTGTCCACCAGCGTCAGAACCCTGATACGCACCTTTCAGCGCGAGTTGCATATGACGCCGGCCAAATATGTCGAAGAAGTGCGGCTCGAAGCTGCTTGCCGCGCTCTTGAGCTGGGAGCGCGCTCAGTGGAAGACATCGCGCGCCGTTGCGGCTACCATAGCGTCGACGTATTGAGGAAGGCGTTTGCGCGGCGCTTCGGCGTAACGCCCAAAGAATATGCAGAGCGTTTTGCAGCTTAAGGACTGGACATCAGATGAACATGTTATTCGCAATTGTGGCCGCCGCTGGAATCGGCGGCGGCGTCAACGCCGATGTGGCGCCGGCCGCGTGGCAGCAGCCGCTGGACAATCTTGCGCAGGTGGCCTGCCACAATTGCTATGAGCCGCAGTACAGTCATGGGTTGCCGTACACTGCGGCGCTTGTCCACGTCAAAACCGTCGAAATCGATATCTGGGATGAGCGCGACACGGCGGCAGGTGACGCGCTGCCTGAGCACTGGTTCGTGCGCCATAACGGCAGTCCGGATCACGCCAGCGGAAACGACAACAGCTGCGTCGGCGAAAGCAATGACTTGCGCGCTTGCCTTGGTAATATCCGCGACTGGAGCCGCGCCAATCCGAACCACTTCCCTTTGATCGTCATTCTCGATAAGAAGCAGGATTGGTCGGCGGGCCGCATGCCGCAGGACCTCGACCATCTCGCGCATGAGATCCTGGGCAGTTCACTGTACAGCCCGGCCCAGCTGGATCAGTTTCACGCGCAGCGCAGCGGCAGCCTGCGCGACAAGGTGCGCATCGGCGGCTGGCCGAAGGCGCAAGACCTGCGCGGGCGCATATTGCTGGTCCTGAACGGGAATGGCCTGCAGCGCTATCTGCAGGATCAGGGCTTGCGCGGACTCGTTTTCGTATCGCCGCCGACTGAATCGGCTGCCGAAGCTGACGGGCTTCCGCGTGGCTTCGATCCCGCCAGTGCAGGCCTGATCGTGATGCACAATATGAAGTCCGATTTCCGCGCTGCGTYGGCCGCGGTGGCGCGCAATCACTTCATTGGCCGGGTCTGGGGCGATGACAAGGAAACCTTCACGCAGCAGATGGGCAATCGCACGCAGCTCTCTGCCTACTACAACTATATGTCGCAGCAGGCGAATGGCTATCGCATCGTGCCAATGCCTACTGCAGCGGGCGCGGCTTCCAGTCAGCCGCCCACGTCGACGGCGCCGGCCCCATAACAAATTCCAGCTTGCCGCCGGCGACGATCTGCGCGTGCGAAATGACCGGCACGCTGAGCGGCTTGCCGTTCAAGGTGACCGACTGCACGTAGACGTTCTTTTCGCTGTTATTGGCCGCGCTGATCGCAAAGCTATTCCCGTTCGGCAGTTTCAAGGTGACATTGCCGAACAGCGGGCTGCCGATCACATACTCCGCCGAAGCGGGATTCAGCGGATAGAAGCCCATGGCGGTGAACAGATACCAGGCCGACATCTGACCGCAATCTTCGTTGCCGAGAATGCCCTCGACCGTATTGCTGTAGGCCTCGGCCGCGAGCGCGCGCACGCGGGCCTGGGTCTTCCATGGTTCGCCGACGTAGTTGTACAGGTAGCCGTAATGGTGGCTTGGCTCGTTGTCGTGGCGATTGTGGCCGCCGTTGAAATGCTCGTCCAGCTTTGCGCCGGCTGCTTTGGCGCCGCCCAGCAGCTGTACTACGCCCGGCACGTCATGCAGAGGCGAGAACAGATAGACCCATTGGTCGCCTTCGGTCCATCCCTCGTTCAAATGTGCCCAGCTGCCGTCGCTGTTACGCGCCTGCAGGAATTGCGTCTGCGGGTTGAATAGTTTTTTATAGTTCTGCGAGCGCTGCATGAAGTAGCGGTAATCCTGCTCCTTGCCGACCGCCTTGGCAACTTGCGCCACCGCGTAATCGTCATAGGACTCTTCCAGCGTGCTGGATGCCGATTCGGACACTTTATCCGCAGGGATGTATCCCAGCTTGAGGGCGTAGCTTAGGCCCGCCCTGCTTTCATAGGGCGTTTCCGGTTCGCGGTCCAGCCAGCGGCGCGTGACGTCGCCGTCGGGTGGGCCCATGGCGTCCTTGTAGACCGCCTGATAGGCCAGTTGATAATCGAAACCTTTGAAACCTTTGTTGATTGCCTCGGCCACCAGCGAATCGGCATGAGTGCCGATCATGATGTTGGTGTAGGACGGATTCGGCCACTTCGGCATCCAGCCGCCTTCCTGGTAGTTCTGCAACAGCGAACGGACCATGCCGTCGATGCGCTCGGGCGCCACGAGGGTCAGCAGGCTGTTTTCGGCGCGGTAGGTGTCCCAGATGGAGAAGGCGGTGTAAGACTCGCCCTCGTGTACCTTGTCGTCAAAGGCGCTGTAATAGTGGCCGTGTTCGGAGAACTGCTTTGGATACAGCAGCGCGTGATATAGCGCGCTGTAGAAGATCTTCTTCTGATCGTCGCTGGCGCCTTGCACGGTGAGCAGGCCAAGCTTGCGGTTCCAGGTATCGTTCAGGGCATCGCGCACGCCTTCGAAATCCCATGACGGCATTTCCGCGCCGAGATTGCGGCGCGCCTGCTCAATGCTGATGAACGACTTTCCGACCTGGACTTCGATCTGCTGGCCTTCAACGCTGATATAGGCGCCGACGTTGTCCGCCGTGAGTTCCATCTCGCCGGGACGCGAGAAAGTACGGGAATAGGTATTCTGCGTTTTGAACGGCTGGCGGAAGCGCGCCACGAAGTAGCCCTTGAAGTTGGGCAGTTTCATCGGCCCCAGATGCGCGTCCATGCGGTCCGGATTGTAGCCAACGATCTCGCGGTGTTCCGGGTCGATCTTCACATAGCCTGTAATGCCGGGGCGCGTGACTTCAAGCAGCACATTGGCGCTGCGTCCCTGAGGATAGGTAAAGCGCAGATAGCCAGCGTGGTCGCTGGCGGTCATCTCGGCCTTGATGCGATGCGCGGCATCCGCGCCCATCGTCACCGCGTAATAATAAGGCGTGCTTGTTTCATCTTCATGACGAAACGGCAGGCGGCGGTTTTCCGGAGCGAAGTCGACACCGCCCGCTTGCGGCATCAGCGTGATGTAGCCGTAGTCCCCCATCCAGATTGCCGGTTGATGGGTGCCGATAAAGCCTTCAATGAACTGGTCGTGGTATTCGTAGGAGCTGACGCTGATACGGTTCTGGCGCGTTTGCGGGGTCCAGTTGGTCATGCCGAAAGGTGTCGTCACCAGCGGCATGGTGCCGCCGTAATCGGCGCCTTGCCCGCCAGTGCCGATGTAGGTGTTAACCCAATCGACCGGCGCTGCGGGTGCTGCGCCGGCCATGATTGGGACAGCAAAGCAAATGACCGTCGCCCATTGTTTCGAGGTCCGCAGCATTGCGCGGGAGATTTCAAACATAGCCATTCCTCATGTCAGCACATGGGGCAGCACTGTAGCATATGGGGACAGTCTTTTCTTTAGCTGAATTGTCGATTTACCAGCGGTGGCGCACGAACGGAGCGACGCGCTTTTCGTAGATGCTGCGCAGCRCCTCCATCGTTGATTCGCTCAAAGCGGGTAGTTCACTCGCGCCACTATTGGACTGGGCCTGCATGGCATTTCTTGCACCCGGAATGACCGTGCTGACGGCATCGTTCATCAAAATCCACCGCAAGGCAAACTGCGCCATCGGAATGCCATTCGGCACCAGATCGCGGACTTCTTCGACAACCGACAGCGCGACGTCATAAGGCACGCCGGCGAAGGTCTCGCCGACGTCAAAGGCCTCGCCGTTGCGATTGAATGCACGATGGTCATCGGCGGCGAACACGGTGCCGGCGCTCATCTTCCCGGTCAGCAGCCCGGAGGCGAGCGGTACGCGGRCGATGATTCCGACGCCACGTTTTTTGGCTTCGGCAAAGAAGAGCGACGCCGGCC
>NZ_JBFRDW010000395.1:0-9574 GCF_052113985.1 Pseudoduganella sp. RAF53_2
TTCCGCAGCAGGGTGACCAGCTCAGCATCGAGCGGCGCAATCAATTTTCTTTCTGCCGCGTCACGCAAACGCTCACCGGCATACCAGAAAGCCAGATCGGCATGACCGCTCTGCAAGCGCGCCGTGAATTCCTTTTTGTATTGCTCCTGCGGGAATCCATTGTGCTTAACTTGGACGTCGGGATTTGCCGCTGAGAACTGGTCAATAATTCTCAGCAAGGCCAGGCGCTGCGGGCTGTTGGAGACGATATAGTCAATGACCAGCTGTTCCGCAGCAAAGGCTACGGAAGGAAGGCCGAACGCCGCGCATAACAAACCCCGCGCAAGCCAGTATTTGGTACGCCATATCATAAGGAAAGTCTCGTCGGGAATGCTTAGGCTGTCAACTAGCTCCGCGTCATATCTTGTTGTGGTGGAAGTTGGCTAGGCCAGTCAGCGATTGAGTCAACTGTGCTAGCTGGTCAAATTACAATTCCGAAAGTTGAGCGAATCGGTCACCGAAGAGAGCGAGCGTGTTCTGGTGCTGATGCGGGTCATCGTCTCCCAATCGTTCTTGAGCCACAGAGAAATTAAGCGTGCGTTGAATTTTGTCAGGCTTGTATTGTTGATGAGAGCCGGTCGTAGCGCATTCGGGCAGCAAGTGCCCTCATTGCCTTGTATGGCCGATGGATTGTTCTCTTGAAAGATATTGACCGGCTCTCTCGTGGTGCTTCGATGGGTTTTATTGACGCTCATTTTGGGTGACGAGAGAAGCTGTCTTTATCTCGGCGTGTTGGTCTGGCGTGACAGCCAACCGTGCCTGTTGAGCCAATCTTTTGTCCTGAGAAGCCAGTGCTTGTGTGACTAGATGAAGAACATTGTCGCGTGGTTAATATGGGTCGTTGGCGGTTTTGCGTGGGTTCTTCTAACAACGATCGGAGACAACTCTATGACCACTCGCTTTCCCCAGTTCCTCGCCGCACTGGCATTGCTCACCTTGGGCGCACAGGCTTCGGCCAATACCCTGACCCAGAACGTTTCGTGGACCATCGACCGGCCCAATACCAGTACGAAGTATCGCGTGGTGGCTTATGGCGACTCGATCTACGCGGGCTACAACGGGTCGATTACCAGTGCGGCCAAGTATTCGGCGCCAACCGTGGATGCGGAATATCTATCGGCCCTGTGGAATGCGGACATCGAAAGCGTGCGTCGTACCAAATCGGGTGCGATCGCTTCGGACRTGTACAACAACAAGATCGTCGCCGAGCGCTCGTATATGCAGGACAGCAGCACGCGCGTGGTCACTTTCGAGATGTGCGGCAACGACGGTCTGCAAGCGCGCACGGCGTTCAAGGGCCAGTCGGGCACCTGCGATGACAGCGTACTGACTGCCGCTGAGAACAACTGTAAGACCTACGTCGCCGCCGCGATGGACTATATCAATGCCAATGCCTACGCGGGCGTGAAGCTGAAGGTGATCTCCAATCTGCATTACCCCGGCTACGCGGCCGACAATGTGCAGAGTTCCTGCAAAGACCCTAACACTGGCAAGACTGTGAACATGCAGGAGAAATTCCTGCCTTCGCTCGCGCGCATCAACTTCATGATGTGCGATACCGCGCGCCAGAAGGGCTTCAAGTGCACCGACAACTTCGCGCAGTACATGGGCGCAGACTACGACAGCAACGGTGATGGGCAGATTGATTCCGACGCTTTGCGCTACGTCGCCGGCGAGACGCAGGCCAGCTATGTCACGCGCATCACCACGACACTGCGCTCCACTCTGCGGGACGCGAATACGCACTTCGTTTCGAGCAGCAGCAGTTACGACTACATTCAGTCCGACGATACGCATCCGACCTACACAGGTGCCACGGTGACTGCGGGCCTGTTTGGCGGCACGACCGGAACTGGCGCGCCACGCTATACCTCGTTCTCAGGCGGGAAGAGTCCGGTCTGGAACCAGTATGGCCATGAGCGCATGGGCTGGGCAGTGTCGACCTACAACGTCGCCACGCCTTAACGCATGACGCAGCGCTGGCGTCCAAGCCCAGGCTATCTTGCGATAGCGCTGGTGCTTGCCGTCGGGGCCATCAGCCTGTTGTTCTTTCTGTGGCTGTGGTCTGAACCAGTCGATGCAGCGAGCGCCTCGGCGCAGCTGGCGTCGGCGCGCGCCGGTGAAGGCGTGAAGTCCGCATCGGCGCCGCAAGCTCCGCCACAGCCACCGCCTGCGCCGAAAGCGGCCAAGCATGCGCCTGAGGGGGACGCAGACCCAACGCGGGATTTGAGCAGTTATCTGGCGCGCGGCGAGAACCCCAGCGTGGCCCAGGTCATTGAGCGTCTGCATGAGCGCGGGATCTACAGCGGCCTGGGCGCATTCCAGCCGCCGGGCACGCGTCCGCCGCTGGTGGGACTCGCGGTACCCGAAAACTTTGCTCTGCCGCCTGGCTATGTGCGCCACCATCAAGTGACCGATGACGGCCAGCGCATCGAAGCGATCCTGATGTTTGCGCCGGGTTTCCAGCTTTACGACGCTTCCAACCAGGCGATCGCGATGCCGAAGGATGGCGTCGTACCGCCGGAGCTGGCGCCGCCGGGGCTGGCAATCCGGCGCATCACCATCCCCGCACCGCTTGAACCAACGACACACTAAAACCATGAAGCGAACAATTGCGTGCATTCTCGCCAGCGCTGCGATGTCGGCTCTTTATGCGCGCGGCGGCGCAGTCTGGATGCTGGGCTTTGTGCTGCTGGTCCCTTGGCTTCGTGCATTGGACGGCAGCCGTACGCTGCGCGCCGCGCTTGCGCAGGCCTACGGCATGACCCTGGCGTACACACTCGCGGTCTTCTGGTGGTTTGGTGTTGCGCTTGGCCGCTACACGCATGCAGGCGATACAGCGGGGATCGCAGTGTTGCTGCTTGTTGCACCGCTATTTCAGCCGCAATTTCTGGCTTATGCGCTGGTGCGTCATCTGAGCGCACGCGTGTACAGCCCCGCGTTGCGCGCGCTGGCAGCCGCCTCGGCGTGGGTGGCGACCGAATGGCTGGTGCCGCGCCTGCTGGGCGACACACTTGGCTATGGGCTGTATCCATCGATATTGATGCGTCAGGCGGCCGACGTCGGCGGCGGCGCCGGCCTCACGCTGCTGCTCTTGCTGTGCAACGAGGCCGTAACCACGGCGCTGTTACGTCGCACGGCTGGCTGGCGCGCCGCCGTCAAGCCGCTGTTGCTGGCGGCGACGGCGCCGCTGCTGCTGGCCGGCTATGGACTGTGGGTAGTGAGTGGTACGCCGGCGCAAGGCGGCAAGCCATTGCGCATGGCGCTGATCCAATCGAATATCATCGACTACGAAGGCCAGCGTGCGCAGAAGGGCGCTTATGCGGTCGTGCGCGAGGTACTCGACCGTCACTTTGCGATGAGCTACGACGCCGTCGCGCGCCAGCATGCGGACGCGGTGCTGTGGTCCGAGACGGCTTACCCGACGACTTTTGGACATCCAAAAAGCCAGGCGGGTGCGGAGTTCGACGCTGAGATTCTGGCGAACGTGAACGCAGCTGGTGTGCCATTCGTGTTCGGCACTTATGACAGCGATAGCGCGGGAGAGTACAACGCCGCAGCATTCGTGCAGCCGGGCGCGGGATTGCTCGGCCTCTATCGCAAGACGCGCCTGTTTCCGTTCACCGAATACGTGCCGGCATGGCTGGACGGCTCGGCGCTGCGCCGCCTGCTGCCGTGGACGGGCAATTGGAAAGCCGGTAATGGCGCGCGCGTCTTCCCATTGCGTCTCGCCGACGGCCGCGAAGTGCCGGTGCTGCCGCTGATTTGTCTCGACGATGTCGATAGCGGCCTGGCCATCAATGGCGCGCGGTTGGGTGCGCAGGCGATACTGACGATGTCGAACGATTCCTGGTTCAACGCGGATGGGCAGGGCGCACACTTGCATCAGACAGCGGCGGCGTTCCGCAGCATCGAAACGCGCTTGCCGCAATTCCGCGTGACGACCAATGGCCTCAGCGCGGCAATTGATGCGAGAGGCAGCATCCTTGCAGGCGCGGGGATTGGCGAGCCGGCGCTGGTTGTGGCGGACATGCCATTGCACCGGCCCGCGCTGACGCTCATGGTCTTGTGGGGTGACTCGCATCGTTGCGCGGGCCGGGTTGCTTGGCATGTGCGCGGCGCTGCTGGTGAACGAGCCGCTGCGGACGAATACCATGGCGATCATCCGACAGTTTACGGCGCTGTTCCTGGCGCCGGAAGCGGCTGCGTGGTTCCTGCTGCGCGCCTTTGCCGCTCAATTGACGATCGATGGCGGCAAGCTTCTGCTGACGCGTGGAACGCAGTGCACCGAGCTGGCGTTGAGCGAGCTCGCGGCGGTCGAGCCGTGGCGGCTGCCGCTGCCCGCGTCCGGAGCCTGCCTGCGCCTGAAGTCGGGACGGCGCTGGCATGATGGACTGGCGCTGGCGAATCCGGCCGGATTCCTCCACGCGATTGCCGTGGCGGGCGGCCCGCCGGCAGGGCCAGTCAGGCACGCGATGATGGACGTGTATGACCAGGCGCGTCTGGCGTTGCAGGAGTGGCGGCTCGGTCATCCGGTGGCCAAGTTTGTGCTGCTGCCGCTAGCGCTGGCGATTCCAGCCTTCCATCTGCATCAGCACATCACTTACGGCGGCGCTTTCGGCGAATACTATACCTTCGGTCTGAAGGCCTATCTGACCGCCTTTGCCCTCTGGTGGGCGGCGTGGTCGATCGGCGTGGTGCTCAGTGCGGCGGTGCTGCGGACCGCGATTGAAACAGGCACCTTGCTGGTGGCGCTGATGCGGCCGCGCCGGACCATCGATGCCCGCCTGGGACTGGAGCGTATCGGCCTCGCCGTGCTTTATCTTGGGCTGCCGGCCTGGCTGATTTTGAACATCTATGGCAAGTAGCTGACAATGCCGTGCGCGTCGAGTTCGTAGCGGGCGAAGTCGTTTGCAAGGAATAGCCGGCCGTCGTAGGCCTGGCGCGCGTCGGCTTCGACTTCGGCGAGTCCTTCGGGATTGTCGTAGCGCGGGCTGAAGTGCGTCAGAATCAGGTTGGGCAGCCGACGCTCGCTTGCAAAGCGCGCCACAGCCTGGGCGGAACTGTGGCCGCGTCCTGGACCAACTTTTTCCAGGCCGGCTTCCGTGTAGGTGGCTTCGTGCACCAGCAGATCTGCGCCTTCGCAGGCTTCGGCCAGGAGCGATGGCGTATCGTTATCTCCGCCAATGACGGCCACTGCCAGCTCGCGTTGCACGATGCGGAAGTCGTCCGCACGCAGCGTGCTGCCATCGGCCAGCTTCAAGTCTTCGCCTGCCTGGAGTTTGCCCCAATCCGGCCCTGGTTCCACGCCCCGTGCGCGCAAGGCGGCGCCGTCCAGTTTCCATTTGGTGGTTTCGACCGCAAAGCGGAAACCGACACTCGGCACGCGATGCGACAGCGCATAGCGTTCAATGCTCAGCCCCGGCTCCTGATGCACCAGCCGCGCCGCGTCGACGTCGACGTGGACGAGTGGGAAGGTCAGGAACAGTTCCGTATGCAGCAGCGTCGCTTCAACCCAATTGCGTACGGCTCTGGGGGCAATGAGAATCAGCGGCCGGGCGCGGCCCGTCATTGAAGCGCTGGCGAGCAATCCCGGCAAGCCGTAGCTATGGTCGCCGTGGATGTGCGTGATGCAGATACCCGCCAGATCGTGCACCGACAGCGGCGTGTGCTGCAGCCGATGCTGGGTGGCTTCGCCGCAGTCCACCAGCCACCAGTCGCGGTTCAGCGAGGTCTGGATGGCCAGTGCGGTAACGTTACGGTTCTTGGTCGGTACGCCAGAGGAGGTTCCGAGAAAGGTCAGTTTCAGCATGCCGCATTATACGGCCGTTTCGCGCAGCGGCTGGCACGTGTAGGCCGCACAGCAGCAACTGCCATTTCTGCGGTGCTACTTCAACTTCCCGAACTCGGTCACGCTGGCAGACCGGTTCCGCTACGACGGTGCGCCGAGGCGCAAGACAGCACGCCCAGAATCAACAGCACCATCGCCGCGCATTCGAGTGTCGTCGGCAAGCGCGCTTCCCAGATAAAGCCGTACAGCAGGGCAAACAGGGTTTCGAACACAATCATCTGGCCGACCAGCGTCAACGGCAGCAACCGGGTCGCACGGTTCCATAGGCCGTTACCGACGATCGAGCAGAAGATGGCGACTGCGGTGACGACGCCCGTGAACAGCAGCCAGTCGGACGAGCTGTGGCTGTTCGGGAGGAAATGGAAGGCTGGAATCGCCAGTACCAGCGCCTGCGCCCCGGTGACGACGCCCGTCAGCAGACTCCATTCATGCGCCGAGACATGGTTGAGCCTGGCCAGCCAGCGGCTGTTGCCAACCGCGTAGATCGTCCACGAAACCAGCGAACCGATTGCGCACAACAGGCCGAATACCGAGCCATGATCGCGAGAAGCGGACAGCGATTGCCAGCTGATGCACGCCAGCCCGGCCATGCTCAGCGCCAGCGATGGCAGCAAGCTCCGGATCGGTACGGCGTGCCGGTCGCGGCTGCCGGCCAGCGTGACTGTGACAGGCAGCAGGCCGATGACCAGGGACGTCATGGCGACGCCGCCCGATTGCACGGCGTTGGCGAGGAAAACGTAATAAATGATATTGCCCGTAAAGCTGAGCCAGGCGAGGGCACGCCATTCCTTCCACGTCAGCGACTGCGTCAGTCGCCGCCAGGACGGCGCAACCAGCAGCGCGGCCACCAGTCCATAGGCCAGGTAGCGGCCCGCTGAAAGTTGCATGGGTTGGAAGCCCCGCGCCAGTTCCGGCGCGAGAAACACCAGTCCCCAGAAAGCGCCTGCCAGAATGCTCGCGCCAAGGCCGAGCCAGATCCTGCTTGAAAACATAACATCCTCCGATCACCGTCATTATTCCGGCGCGGCAGGAGGACTTCTTGACGTTTTCTACGCTTATTTGGACAAATTCTCCCGGCTTTGCCTGCGGTAGGCCGCCGGAGTCATATCCATGGCCTTGCGCATGGCACGGGTGAGGGCGCTTTGCTCGGAAAAACCGGCGCGGAGGGCCAGTTCGGCAATCGGCCGGTCGGTTTGTGCCAGCCATTCGCAGGCGCGCGCCAGGCGGCGCTCCAGCAGCCAGTCGTGCGGGCTGGTGCCGTGCTCGGAACGGAACAGCGCATGCAATCGGCTGACGCTGACGCCGGCGCTCTTTGCCATGGTTTCAGTGGCCCATGGCAGGCCGGGTTCGGCCTCGATGCGGGCCATCAGGGCGGCGAGGCGCGACGCAGGCCGCGGTGCGTCCAGCATGAGCGTGTCCAGCAGGAGCGGAGCCCAGCCCTGCACGACAGACGGCGCAGCGGCGCGCTGTTCAGCCATGATGGCCATGAATTCGATCAGTTTGCGCGATGCAGAGTTGATCGCGGTAAACGGGCGGTCATGCAGGCGCTCGCTGATGGCAGGCGGCAGGCTGCACTCGTCAACGTCGAGGATAAGGGATTGATTGGTTCTGTCGCCGCCTTGCGCATGCCAGGCGCGCGGCGCCACGAAGCCGGCGGTCAACACATCCAGGCGGCCGAATTTGCCGTCAATGTCGAGCTGAACCGCGCCGCGCAAGGGCAGCACGAGCTGTGCGTAATCGTGGCGGTCCGGGTTGCCGAATTCGCCATAACTGCGCACATGAAGGTCAACAGAAGATTGCATAAGCGCGAGTGTAGCATCGGCGGCGCAACGGGACATCCGCGTCATTGAAATCTCCTATTCGACCTGCTACAACGAAAGTGACTTCAGGGGGCGGGCATGGCTGCGATTGTGCGCATCGACGATGATGTAATCGATACGGATTATTTCATCAGAACACTAAAGCTTACTGGGCAGTTTGAAGGGCTAATCGAGCAGCTGGTGCGCGAGAAGCTGACCGTGCGTGCCGCGAAAAAGCTCGGCATTGCCATGCCGCCGGAGGAAGTGCAGGAGCGCGCTGACCAGTTCCGCCGCATCCAGGGCTTGCACCGTGCTGCGGACATGAACCAGTACCTCGATACCCTCGGCGTCACATTGGATGAGTTCGAAGACTTCATCGTGGACAGCCTGTACCACGAGAAGATGATGGCGCAGGTCTGCAACGAAAAAGCGGTCGAACAATATTTCAAGCTCAATTCGCCACGTTTCGACGCGGTGGAAGTGAGCCATATCGTGCTGGATACTGAAGGCAAGGCCAAGGAGATGATGTCGGCGCTGACCGACGATCCGGACAGTTTTGCCGAAATGGCACGCGAACATTCCATTGGAGATGAGGCGGAGCGCGGGGGCGTGATCGGGCGGGTGCTACGGGGCTCTCTGAAACCCGATATCGAGTCGCGCATCTTCAACGCTGCGGCGGGCGATTTGCTGGGGCCTTTCCCTTCGCCGGACAAGACCTTCTTTGAGATTTTCGCGGTGAATGCAAAGCATCYCGCCAAGCTGGATGAGGAAACGGCCATCGAAATACGCCGCCTGCTGCGGGAGGAATGGCTGATGGCCAGGGCGCAAGAGCACATTATCGAGGCTTGCCCCGCGCGGTGAGCCAGGCACGGCCAGCGATTGGCCGCCTGCCGATTGCAACGCAGGTTGATGGGCGAGCTTGGCAGGCACCGACATGGACTCTCTAGCGCCAAAACAACAAACACCTGCCGAGTTCCTGTCGGCCGTCGAGATCCTGTCGGTTTTCACTCCGGAAGAGCTGGAGCAGCTGGCTGGCGCCATCGAATCCCGTTCCTTTGCTTTTGGCGACACTGTCTGCACGGCAGGTGAGCCTGCCGAAGGTCTGTACGTCATCCATTCTGGTTCCGTACGCGTGTTCAGCGACGAGCACGGCAAGGAAATCAGCATGGGCGTGCGCAAGGCAGGCGAAGTGTTCGCCGAAATCGCCATTTTGCGCAGCCACCGGCACGAAGTCTCGGCACGTGCAGCATTGAAAACGGAATTGTGGTTCATCCCGCGCACGGCGTTTCAGCCGCTGATCGGCCGCAATCCGGACGCGCTCAATTTCATCAACAACTACGTGGCGATCAGCTCGGCTGGCGGTCTGGTGGCGCGGCTATTCGAGTTGCGCAACAAGGTCAGCAAGAGCGAGCTGGAAGAATTCGTGCGCAGCGTGGGCGTGAAGCGTGTCGGCGCCGGCAAAGAGATCCTGAAGCAGGGCGCGCGCGACGATCACCGCCTGTACGTGGTGCGGCAGGGCCAGGTGCAGGTTGGCTACAGCGACGGCACGGATGAGTTCAAACTGGCCACCCTCGGTCCAGGTGAGCTGATAGGCGAGAAAGCCTGCCTGATGCGGCAGGAGCAGCCTGCCACCGTGGTGGCGGCCACCGACGTGATCCTGCTGGTCATTCCCGAGAAAAGCGCCCACTTCATCCTGGAGCGCAATGCCAAGTTCCGCGAGGTGATCGAAGACCGTGTGCGTTTCTTCGAGCGTGAGCTGCATCGGCAGAAGAAGCTGGCGGAACGCCGCAAGCGCCCGGTGGTGCTGGACATGGGCACTGAACCCGCGTCCGGCGAAAAGGTCATCAAACGTTTTGCCTGGGTCGAACAGGCCGAGGAGATGGAC
>NZ_JBFRDW010000396.1:0-5606 GCF_052113985.1 Pseudoduganella sp. RAF53_2
CGACGGCACTGCTGCTCAGCCACTTCAACGAAGAAATCATCAAACGACGGCACTGCTGCTCAGCCACTTCAACGAAGAAATCATCAAACAAGGCGTTCGATTTTCCAATGGACGGTTCGTGCGCAATCTCTTCGAAAAAATGATCAAGTCCCAAGCCATCCGTCTCGGCCGCCGCACCGGCGATCTCGACACCAGCAGCCTCAGCGCCGTCACCCTCGAAGACGCCCGCAGCGCCCTCAACAAAAACGGCCCTTGAAATGTAAAAATTCGCCGAGAAATATTACTTCCCTCGTGACAATTGGTGAATTTTTTCCAGGCAGCAAGATGCTATTCTGGGACCCGCATTCTTCAAAAAAAATTCATCGCACCAGCCCCATGTACCAAGTCTCCTCGCTGTTTAATTCACGCCTCGCGAATCTGATCGGAAGCCTGGCACTGGCTGCGCTGTGGTGCCTCTTTGCGCTGACCCATATCAAAACCTGGCACATCTTTGGCGATTGGACCTATTTGGTCTTCTGCGGCGCCGAAACCTTGACCGCCTTGTTTTTCCTGTTTCGAAGCAGTCCTAAAGCCGTATCCAGCAATCCCTGGGACTGGCTGGCTGGCGTCGCGGGCACGTTCGCTCCCCTGCTATTCGAACCCGCCGAGTGGGGACTGCTGCCCGAGGCGAAGCATTTCCTGGTGTTTGGCTGTGTGCTTCAGATTGCCGGCATGCTATCGCTGAATCGCAGCTTCGGCCTGATTGCGGCACGCCGCGCCATCAAGACTGAAGGCCTGTATCGCATCGTGCGCCATCCGCTGTATTCCAGTTATCTGCTGGGCGGTATCGCCTATGCGCTATCGAACAGCAGCTGGCGCAATCTGGCCGTAGCCTGCACTGTGATCATGCTGCTCCTGCGCATCTTGCGCGAGGAGCGCGTGCTTCGCCAGGATGAGGCCTATCACAGCTACATCAAGCAAGTGCCRTATCGGCTGATTCCTCTGGTTTATTGAGCGATCCGGGTTTCCGGCACCGGGCCATAACCTTTGCTGGCGCCGACAAAGCGGACCTCGAAGCGGTCAAGTGTCACTGCCGGGTCGAGGGCGTAGACTTCCAGCGTGTGGTTGCCCGGCTTGATCGGCAGGTTCGGAATCTCCGCGGCGACTTCGTTATCGAGCACATTCTGGCGCCAGGTGGCGGCGTAATACTCGCGGCCGAAGTCCAGCACGTGTGGTGGCGCGCCGTCAATCGATACCGCGATGCGCATCTTGCCATCAATGGTGGCAGGGAATAGCGGCAAGGCCACCGCACGCAGCGACACGATCTCGTCGAACACATAATTGGGGAAGCTGTAATCGCGTTCCGGCTTCAGCGTGTGGAAGCGGTACAGCATGCGCGGCGCCTTTGCCAGTGCAGCCGGATTGGCCGGATCAATCGGTTGCAGGTCCAGCGCCGCCTGCACGTCCGCGCCCGTGTGTCCCACCCCATCCAGAATCTGCCACGCTCCAGTTATACGGTCGGCATGCGCGGCATACATCGATACGACGCCTTGCGAATCGATGAAGGACGCCGTGCGGTCCGTGATCGGCGGCGCCACGCGCACGTGGACGTCGATCGGCTGCTGACCGACGCTGCAGCTGATGTGCACCAGGCCATCCTTCGCCTGCTTCGGCGCTTTCGCCCAGTCAATCGACACCTCCAGCCGCTGCTCATAGCCATCCGCCTGCGAGAAGCGGCCCGCTGTCTTGTCGACGCGAATCCATGGCACGCTTGGCGTCGCACTCCAGGTGGCGTCCAGCGGCTGGCTGGTGAAGACGTCGAGGTAGTAGCTGCGGTCGCCCAGTTCGGGGCTGAAGGTCGGCAGCGTCGGGAAGAACCAATCCTTGTCGTCAAAGAAGCCGCCGCCTTCGACCTGCACCGGACAGCGCTTGGCATCCGTCGGAATCGACCACGCCGGAATCGCCGGCGGCAGATAATTGGTCAGCGACTGCGGATAGCTGTTGGAAATGTAGCGCCATTTGCCGCCTTCGATATCCTCGCCATAGCGGCGCACGTTCGCCAGGATCGCATCGTGCGCGCGTTGCGCTTCCTGCGCATAAGCATTGGCACTGGCACGGCGCTGCAGGCCGTAGGCAATCGACTTGTCCATGGCCAGCTGCTGCAGATTCATATTCCCGCCCACCGCGACCGGATAGCCGACCAGCTCATAGAACGCCGACTTGCGGTCGGCAGGCAGCGCTGCTTCCAGATCCTTCGAGGCGTCCATGATCGTCTTGTAAGCGTCGGCGCGCCGCGCATTCTCGTCGCCGAAATCGGTGATGGAGAAGCGCGACTGCTGCACGGACGTCATCGGGAAGGTAGTGTTGAAGGCCATGAACTCGGGGTTCCGGCCGAAAGCGAGCTTGTAGTAGCGCCACATCACATCGGCCACCCTGGCGCCCTGCTCTGCGCCGAAATTCCTCACAGCCCAATTATCCATGTAGGCGTGAGCGGAACCTGGCTTGGCGAAGCTCTCCATATCGAATGCCATCGCCAGATAAAAATCGAGCAGGTATTCGACCGGCTTGATATTTCCCACGTTGAGCATCCACACGCTCCGCGCATTGCCGTGATACGCGCGCGTCATTTCCTCCCACATCAGATTGGGATCGGTCGAAGGCAGTAGCAGGTAATTGCCCGGCGCGCCCCAGAACGTCGCGTGATAGTAAATACCGGAGCCGCCGGAGCGCTTGCGTTCACGCGCGTCGTTCAGGCGCAGGAGGTAGCCGTAATTGTCATCGGGCCAGATGATGGTGACATCGTCAGGCACCTGGATGCGGCCTGTGTTGTAGGCAGCAGTCACTTCTTTGTAGGGCGTGAATGCCTGCGGTATCTGCGCCGCCGGCTTGCCGAGCGAGGTGCTGAGTATCTTGCGCTGCGCCTGGATCACGTCACGCAGAATGTCGCCCATTTTCGCAGCGGAGTCGGCGCCTTCCATCGGGAAGTCGTCCACGCCACGCATGCCAACGGTATAGAGATTATCGTACTTGCCCCACTTATCCACCGCGCCGCGCCAGTATTCGATCAGGCGCTGCTTGTTGGTGGTCCAGTTGTAGGGTCCCATCGTCTTCTCGTCCCACTCGACGCCATTATTCCGCAACAGCATTTCGACATGTGACGAGCCGCGAATCACCGCGTAGTCGGCAGCCGTGTCATAGTTTTCGGGCTTGAGATTGAAGGCAGGATCGGTGCTGTTCATCGCCGGCCAGATCAGGTTGGCCTTCAGGCGCCACATCAACTCGAATACGCGCTCATAGGTCCTGGGACCGATGCCGTGYGCCTCCTGGTCAAAGGTCTTCCCCGCCCACTCCCTGAGGAAGGATGCGTTGATGAAGAAGCCCCGGTACTTAACCGAAGGCGGCCTGGARAAACTGCTGGCAGCCGAGACGTTGATCCGGTCGCGGGTTCGCGTCTTGACGTCAGCCCACCACTCCCAGGCGGACACTCCCATCTCGCGCGTCAGGTCGACCACACCCCACACTGCGCCGCGTGTGTCGGAGCCGAAGATGAGGAGCGCGCGCGCCTTGGGGTCCCAGGGCGCGGGAATGACGGCGCGGCCATAGCTTTCCCATTTGCCGTCGATCGCTGAGGACGACAGTCCATTCTTGCGCAGCAGTTCGGCAATGCGCGGGGACGAGGCCAAGCCGACAATGACACCCGTGCCGTGGCCGGCCGCGACGCCTGCCTCGATGTCCGGCTTGCGGTCACTGATTTGCTGCAGATCGTGCGACAGCAATTCCGCAGCCTTGCGAATCGGCGCCCCGCCGTCCGGATCATAGGCGACGCTGGCCAGCGTCTGCCCATCGTACAAAGCCAGCTGCGCTGGGACATCCGTTGCAGCATGCGCCGAAGCGGCCAGCGCTACAAACGCAAATAGCGACACCAAAGAACGACCACCCATGTCTCCCCCTCATGTTATTTACCATAAGGGTACACGACATTGGTAGCGCAAACATTACAAAATGTAGCCGCTAGAACGCCTTGGGCCGGGTCAAGAAGTCGAACAAGCGATCTTCGACATTCTGTGTCAATGGCTGAAACCGGGCGCCACAGCGGTACTGGTTTGTTTCGCCGATCGGCGCACAGTAGACGATTTCGAGCCGGATTTCGCACGGATCGGCTTCACCAGGCAAAACGAAGTGCAAGATGTGCTGCGACCCTGATTGCAAACGGTCGCCATGGACGATGCCTGCTCCAGAGCGGGAGATATCCAGCAAGCGCGTTGGCATGCTCTCCATTCCGTCAATCGGATGCAGGCTCGCCGGGAGAGACAGCATCAAGCGCGCATGTTCGCGCCGGGATGCCATTGCATTTTGTTCTTCTTCGCTGAGGTCCATGAGCCATTTTAAGGCTTAACGCATTTGATCCAGAATTGTTTTGATCTTGCTCTCCTCTTCGGGCGCCAAATTGACAAACATGCAGCCGAGATGCAGCTGCTCGCCGAGCAGGAAGGAACGGATGCTGCGTGTGTGGCGGATTTCCAGCTCAGCGACTTCGACGGTTTCCGATCCCAGATCGAGCACCACATCGCGCACCTTGCGTCCCTTGAACAAGCCCTTCGCATCTCGCTTCGCGCACCGCATAGAGATGCCGCTCAGTGAAAGATCGAATACCTGCAGCTCGAACGGACTTGTCCCATTCATCACGAACGAGGCCGTAAAACTGGCCCCAAGCGGTGCTTCCATGCGCTCCGAGGAGCGACGGTTCAGCACCTCGCAGTTCTCAGGGAAAATCATCGGAATGTGCTGCGGTTTGCCGGGAACCGAGCTCCATTCAGTATTAGTCAGGCGAAACTGCAGCTTCGCAGCCCGTACACAGGCCACGAAGGTGACTTTGCCGGGCTGCAGGGCGGCCCCTTCGTTCAACTCCATCACGAAATGCGGCAACTGGGGATCGACCGACAAAATGCGTCCCAGCACCACGTCGCGGCTGCCAGTCGCGTACATGGAGATCGCATCGCCGCTCTCTGACAGGAAGGTCAGCATATCGCCAATATCGTCCTCGCTCGTCATCAAAAACGGAGTGGCGGCGGCCGGTATCGGGGCGATCGCATCTTGTGGCCGTGGTGGTCCTTTACGGATCAGGCCGGTAAGGGGCTCGTTGAGCTGCATATTATGATAAGTACAACTTTAGACGTTGTTTGGGTCTCGCTGTACTTTCATCTTAGTCCGATAATTTCCAAAAGCAAACTTTATTTTTATTGTGGAAATTATGTGACAAAGCGTGACTCTTCCCCCTTGCCAAAATGCTATTCTGAGTGATATCGGCCGAGTTCGGCCAATATCGGTCATTGAGATTTCAAGAGGCTGCAGATGACATTTATTCTTCGAGCAGTGATTGCTGGAATTGTGGGAGGCATATCCTATCTGTTCGCTCACGCGGCATTACGACCTCGTGGCTGGAACATGCAATCCTCATTGACTGACTCGGAGAATTACTTTGCCCTCGGGATTGCCGTGATTGCTTTCGGAGTCGTCCTCTGTGTTCGTTTGCTCGCAGAATTGACCCACTCCGATTGACCCACCTTCCACTGCCTGGCAAATGCCGCCACGCGGTCATATGATCCTTCGTAGCCCAACTCCTTAAG
>NZ_JBFRDW010000397.1:0-5589 GCF_052113985.1 Pseudoduganella sp. RAF53_2
TGTCCGGTGAATTCAAATCCGTCGAAAGCATTCGCGAGATGGGCATCCGCGCCGGTGACCGCAGCTTCCGCCTGGGCGATATCGCCGATGTGAGGCGCGGCGTAACCGATCCATCCACCTTCAAGATGCGCTTCAACGGCAAGGAAGCCGTGGGCCTCGCTATTTCCATGCGCAAGGGCGGCGATGTGATCCGTCTCGGCGAGCAGCTGAATGCGCAGATCAAGCGCATTCAAGGTGGCCTGCCGGTGGGCGTGGAGATGCATTCCGTGTCGGACCAGCCCAAGGTGGTGAAGGAGTCGGTGCACGAGTTCACGCACAGTCTGATGGAAGCCGTGATTATTGTGCTGGCGGTGAGCTTCTTCTCGCTGGGTGTGCGCAGCGGCATCGTGGTGGCGCTGTCGATTCCACTGGTGCTGGCAATTACTTTCCTCGCCATGTATGCCTTCAACATCGACCTTCAGCGCATTTCGCTGGGCGCGCTGATCATCGCGCTCGGCTTGCTGGTGGACGATGCCATCATCGCCGTCGAAATGATGATGCTCAAGCTGGAGCAAGGCTGGGACAAGTTTGCGGCCGCCACCTATGCCTACACCGCGACGGCATTCCCCATGCTGACCGGTACGCTGATTACCGCTGCTGGCTTCCTGCCGGTGGGCTTTGCCAAGTCCTCGGCGGGCGAATACACCTTCTCGATCTTCCAGGTGGTGGGCCTGGCGCTGCTGCTGTCCTGGATCGTGGCGGTGCTGTTCACGCCTTGCCTCGGCTACGTGCTGTTGCCGACGCCGAAGGAAGGCCACGATCATCACGACGAAGATGCGGTTTACCAGCGCGGCTTTTACGTCAAATTCCGCCAGCTGGTACAGGCATGCCTGGACAATCGCCGCATCGTCATCGCCATCACCGGTGCGCTGTTTATTGGCTCGCTGGTGCTGTTCAAACTGGTGCCGAAGGAATTCTTCCCTTCGTCCAACCGTCCGGAACTGATGGTGGATCTGTGGCTGCCGGAAGCGGCGACCTATGGCGCCACTGAAGGGCAAGTGAAAGCCTTTGAAGCCAAGCTGAAAGGCGACAAGGACATCGTTTCCGTGACCGCCTACGTCGGCGGCGGCAGCCCGCGCTTCTACCTGCCGCTGGATGCGCAAATGCCCAATCTGCAGCTGGCCGAGATCATGGTCGTGACGGAGGGCGAAGAAGCCCGCGAGCGTGTGCTGGCCAAGATCCAGAAGCTGTTTGAGACGGACTTCCCCTTTGTGCGCGGCCGCGTGAACCGTCTGGAGAACGGCCCGCCGGTTGGTTATCCGCTGCAGTTCCGTATTTCCGGCCCGGACATGAATCTGCTGCCGCCGGTCGCCGACAAGCTGGCTGCCATCATGCGCGCCAACCCGAACGTGCGCCGCGTGAACAGCGACTATGGCGAACGCCTGAAGACCATGCGTGTCGAGATCGACCAGGACGCGGCGCGCGCCGTTGGCGTTACCTCGCACCAGGTGGCAAATGCCTTGCAAACATCCATGACAGGCCAGGCCATCACCCAGTACATCGAAGACGACAAAGGCATCGATGTGGTGGCCCGCCTGAGCGCCGTGGAGCGTGGTGACCTGAACAACCTGAAGGATGTGAAGGTCTATGTCCGCGACGGGAAATTCGTGCCGCTGTCGCAGGTGGCGCGCCTGATCGTCGGCAGCGAAGACAGTGTGCTGTGGCGCCGCAACCGCGTACCCACCATCACCGTGCGTGCCGATGTGGCAGGCGCCATGGCGCCGGACGTGGCGGCAGCCCTGCAGCCGAAGATCGACGAGCTGGCGGCCACGCTGCCGCTGGGCTACCGCATCGAAGTGGGCGGCACCATGGAGTCGAGCGCCCGCTCGCAGGCATCGATCAAGGCCGTGATGCCGATGATGCTGGTGGTCGTTCTGCTCCTGCTGATGATGCAGCTGCAGGACATGAAGAAGATGGCCCTGGTGCTGGTCACCGCGCCGCTGGGCATGATCGGCGTGTCGCTGATGCTGGCCGGCTTCCAGATTCCGTTCGGCTTCGTGGCCATGCTGGGTGTGATCGCGCTGTTCGGCATGATCATCCGGAACTCCGTGATTCTGGTGGTGCAGATCGACCAGGACCTGGAACGCGGCGCTTCACTGAACGACGCCATTGTGGAATCGGCCGTGCGGCGCTTCCGCCCCATTGTGCTGACTGCACTGGCGGCCGTGCTGGGCATGATTCCGCTGACCCGTTCCACCTTCTGGGGGCCAATGGCATGGGCCATCATGGGGGGCCTGATCGTGGCAACCCTGCTTACTTTGCTGTTCCTGCCTGCACTGTATGCGGCCTGGTATGGCGTCAAAAAACCAGTGAGGGCATGATGAAACGTACTTTCATTCTCATTGCGCCGGCCTTGTTCGCCGCGCTGATAGCACCATCCGCGGTGCATGCGATGGACCTGATGGGGGCCTGGCAGCACGCGCTGGACATCGATCCCAGCCTGATGGCGGCGGTGGCCGCACGCGAAGCCGGCGCGGAAAAGGCGATCCAGGGCGATGCGCTGCTCAAGCCGCGCGTCAACCTGTCCGCCGGATTGACTCATCTCGATGCCAACACCGGCAGTTTCGGTCCGCCGCAACTGTCGTCACTGCTGCCGAGCGAGAGCAAGGGCACGCGGCGCGAAGCCAGCGTGACGCTGGTGCAGCCAATCTACCGCGCCGACTTGCGCGCCAACCGCAAGCAGCTGCATGCGCAGACGGAAATTGCTGAAGCCAGCTACACGAGCGCGCGCCAGGACCAGATCCAGCGCGTGGCGCAAGCCTACTTCAACGTGCTGCTGGCGGAAGAGCGCCTGCATTTGCTGGACGCACAGCAGGCCGCCGTCGGCGAACAGATGGCCGATGCCAGGGCGCGCTTCGACGCGGGCAAGGCGCGCATCATCGACCTGCGCGATGCGGAAGCGCGGCACGAGTCCGTGGCTTCGGCGCGTATTGCGGCGGCCAGCGATCTGGAACTGCGCCGCGTTCAGTTCTTCGAGTACACCGGCGTCGAGGCGGATCACCTGTCCGGAATGCGCGATGGCTTTGCACCGCAGGCCAGCACGAAACCGCTGACGGACTGGGAACAGCGGGCGCTGAACAATAACCCGCAGCTGCAAACTCGCCTGCGCCAGCTCGATGCGGCGCGTGCCGATGCGGACAAGAACAAGCGCAGCAGCCGTCCAACGCTTGACCTGGTGGCGAGCCATGGCGAAGTGCGCACGACGGGCGATGTGTCGCCGCTGGTGTCGCCGGAACGCACGCGCACGACGTCCATCGGCTTGCAGCTGAATATTCCGCTGTATCAGGGCGGTGCGCTGGATTCCCAGCAGCGCGAATCCGCGGCCAAACTGCGCGAAGCCCAGCACAATGTGGACGCCGCGCGGCGCGACGTGCGCCTGCAAGTACGCGATGCCTGGCTGGCGGTCAGCGACGGCGCGGCCCAGGTGCAGGCGCTGGAGCAATCCGTGAAAGCGGCCAGCACGGCGCAGGAAGCGGCGGTGCTGGGACGCGAAGTCGGCATGCGCACCACGCTCGATGTGCTGAACGCGCAGCAGAATGTGTACTCGTCGATGTATGACTTGTCGAAAGCGCGCGTGAACTGGCTGATGGGCAGCCTGCGCCTGTCCGCGGCGACCGGGGACCTCGGTGAGGAGGAAGTGAGGGCGGTAAACGCCTACCTGGCAGGGCCATGAGCGGAGCATGCACGGCGGGTCAATGACCCGCCCTACAACGAAGCGTGGGGCGGATCACTGATCCGCCGTCTGCGTGCGTTACAACCAGGCCTCGAACCCATCCAGCAGCAGCTGGAGTCCTGCGTCGAACAGGGTCTTGGTATTGAGGGCTGAAAACGGCACGCCCAGCGTTTTGGCCGAGGGATAAAGCTCCTCGTCCAGCGCCTCGAAGCGCGCCCTGGCTTCCTCCTGCGTGGAAGGGCCGGGCTGGCCGGGCCGTGCCGAAATGCAGGAGGCAACAAACTGCGCCAGCAGGCGGTAGGCCATCGCCGCCTGTGCAGGCTTGAAGCCGCCCTGCAAAAACGCCGCCGCGATATGGTCGAAATAAACCATGCCGTAGTCAGTTTCGCCTTCCGCCACCATCTGGAACAGGCGGTAAGGTCCGCGCGAGGCGATGTACTGCGCCACGCCCGGATATTTGTTGGTGAGCTTGAGATTGGCGCGCGCAACTTCCTCCACATCCGCACGCCAATCGCCACTCAGGGGCGGCATATTGCGCATGCGGTTCTCGTGGAACTGGTTCATCACGCCCGACACCAGCTTGTCGCGATTGCCGATGTAGTAGTAAATCAGCCCCGGCACCACGCCAAACTCCTTGGCGATGAGGGTGATCGAAATGTCCTGCAGCGGCTCGCTTTTGGTCAGCTCAAGCACCTTGTCGATGATGGCGTTGCGCGACAGGTCCGCCTCGTTGCCGATGGCGGCCGACGCTTTGGGCGGGCGTCCGCGCGGGCGCGCAACGGGGACTGTCTTGTCCGTGCTGGCTGCTTTGCTCATGTGCTTCTTCTGCAGGATTGAAAACCTGCCTATTCTGCGGCCTTCCTGCCGCCCACGCAACCTTCCGTTGCGATTTAATTGATACACCATCAAATTTTATTGACTTCCCAAAATTCGCGTCCTACACTAATTGACGACGCATCAATTAATTGGAGAGAGACATGAGCGACAGAGAACAAACTGCGGGCCTGCGTGGCGCAGGCTGGGATGCGGCCCTGATGGACCGCCCGTATCAGGTGGCCTCGGCCACCCTGAACACCGCCGATGGCAGCAAGACCATGGGCTTCCTGTTCACCGTAACAGGCAAGGAAACCACCGTGGTCTCCGTGATGCATCCGCGTGAATTCCAGCTTTCGCACTACCTGGTGCCGGCCGTGCTGGACGCGGGCTGCGCGTGCTGGGTGCAGGCGCCGCGCTCGATCGGCAATGACCTGCGACTGGAACACGAGATCGCCTTGTTTGATGTGGCGGCTGGCATGAGCCATCTGCGCCAGCTGAATTTCGAGAAGATCGTCCTGCTGGGGAATTCCGGCGGCGCGGGCCTGTATGCGCTGTACAACCAGCAGTCCAGGCTGGCGCCCGAACTGCGCATTGAGCGCACCCCTGGCGGCCGTCCAACCAGGCTGGCCGAACTCGATATGCCCCAGGCCGATGGCTTCATCTTCGTGGCGCCGCACGCTGGGCAGGGCAAGCTGCTGATGGCGGCGATCGATCCTTCGGTCACCGACGAAAACGATCCGCTGAACGTCGATCCTGCGCTCGATCCCTTCCTGCCGGCCAATGGCTTCAATCCGATGACCGGCAAGGCCAAATACGCGCCGGAGTTCATCGATCGCTATCGCGCCGCCCAGCTGGCGCGCGTCGAACGCCTGGACAGGAAGGCGAAGGAAATGCTGAAGCTGAAAATCGGCGCAAAAAAGAAACTGGCCGAAGAAAAGAGCCTGGCGCTGAAGATGCAGGCTTCGTATGCGCCGATCTTCAACGTCTGGCGTACCGATGCCGACCTGCGCACCTGGGACACCAGCATCGATCCGAGCGACCGGCCAGCCGGTGGCTTGTGG
>NZ_JBFRDW010000398.1:0-5578 GCF_052113985.1 Pseudoduganella sp. RAF53_2
CGCCAACCCGCTGGCTTACTTCCAGGGCAAAGTGCTCGGTGCGGCGCAAGGCAGCGCCTACACCGCCCGCCTGCGCGAGCAGGGCCTGACCATCGATGACGGCGCCCGTGACGTCGACCGCAATATCGAAAAGCTCAAGCTGGGCCGCGTTGCAGGCGTAGTCGTGAGCGCGGTAAAACCGGAACATATAGACGCCATCGTCAAGCGCTACAACGGTGAAATCATGCAGCTGCCGCAGCCGCTGGTGAGCACGCGGCTATGGCTGGCCTTCAATGAGAAATACTACGAAGCGCACCGGGCGCAGGTGGAAGCCCTGTGGACGTGGATCGATATGAACCGCGCCCACCTTGGCTATGTGATGCAGCGTTACGGCAAGGATTAGTGCTTTACTTCGGTCGGGTGCAGCAATGCCTCGGCCGGCGCGGTGGTGGTGAACAGCTGGGCGCAGTCCACCGCATCGTACTCGTAGTGCTTGCCGCAGAAGTCGCAGTTGATGCCCAGCTTGCCCTGTTCGGACAGCGCGGCTTCCACTTCTTCCTGGCCCAGCATCTTCAGCATATTGCCCACCTTCTCGCGCGTGCAGCTGCAATGGAACTGCGGATGCAGCGGCTCGAACACGCGGATGGTCTCTTCCCAGAACAGGCGCTGCTGCAGCACGTCGATGGTGGTGCTCAGCATCTCTTCTTCTTTCAGCGTGGAGCCCAGCACCACGGCGCGGTTCCAGGTTTCCTGGGCTTCGTCGGCGGTCAGTGCGCCCGGTTCGATTTTACCGCCGTGGAAAGGCAGCTTTTGCAGCAGCACGCCGCGCGAGACGTTATCGTCCGCGGCCAGCCACAGCTTGGTGTCCAGCTGTTCGGAGCGCAGCATATAGTTTTCGATCACGGTGCTGACATCGTGGCCGTCCAGCGGCACCACGCCCTGGTAAGGCTGCTGGCCCGGCACCTTCTCGGCCGGGTCGAGCGTGATGACGAAACGGCCCTTGCCATGTGCGTTGACCAGGGTCTGCAAATCGGCATCCTGCGCGATCGCGTAGTCAGGATTCATTTTCGCGGTAGCGCGCAGCTTCAGCTCGGAATCGCATTCCACCACCAGCAGGCGCACCGGGCCGTCACCATGGATCTGCATGATGATGGAACCGTTGAACTTGAGGTTGGCCGAGAGCAGGGCCGCTGCCGACACCATTTGTCCCAGCAGGCGCTTGACGGCGACCGGGTAGTGGTGGCGGGCCAGCACTTCGCGCCAGGTGGCGGACATGTCGACCAGCTCGCCGCGCACGGCAGCGTTCTCGAAAATGAATTTTTGCAGGGTGTCGGTCATTCTTTATCCAATCTTCTTCAGTTGCGACTTGAACAGCTGGCCGCGTTTCACGTAGCTGTCGGCGCTGCCTTTCAGGCGCGCCACGTCTTCTGCTGTCAGTTCGCGCACCGCTTTGGCGGGCGAACCGATAATCAGCATATTGTCGGGAAATTCCTTGCCTTCCGTGACCAGCGCACCGGCGCCGACCAGGCAGCCTTTGCCGATCTTCGCGCCGTTCAGCACCACCGCCTGGATGCCGATCAGCGCGCCATCACCGATGGTGCAGCCGTGCAGCATGGCCTGGTGGCCGATGGTGACATCGCGGCCCACGGTCAGCGGGTATCCCATATCGGTGTGCATCACCGTGCCTTCCTGGACATTGCTGTTTTCGCCGATCGTGATGCGCTCATTATCGCCACGAATGGTGGCGCCGAACCACACGGATGCATTGGCTTTCAGGGTGACTTTGCCGATCAGGGTGGCGTTGTCTGCGACGAAAGCGGATGCGTCGACTTCTGGCGAATGTTCGCCCAGCTGATAAATTGTCATGGTTGGCTCTCAGGAAATTGGCGCTATTTTACGCCTTGCCTGAAAAATGCCGGGGATACGGTTTGCGAACGGTCGTGCTATTATGTGCATTCCCGGCCGCAAGCAGCCCATATTGGCGCTGGCGGCGCTTTTTCAAGGCAGACATCATCATGACCCCATCCCGTTCCGAATTCATCACCGTGCGCGGCCTGCGCACCCACGTGCACCACTGGGGACGGGAAGGCGCGCCGAAAGTGTTCATGATGCACGGCTGGATGGACGTGGGCGCCTCCTTCCAGTTCGTGGTCGATGCCATGCAGGGCGACTGGCACGTCATCGCACCCGACTGGCGCGGTTTCGGCCTGACCGATCGCAATGGCACCGATACCTACTGGTTCCCGGACTACGTCGCCGACCTGGACGCCATCCTRCGCCATTACCAGCCGGAAGGGCAGGTTAACCTGCTGGGCCACAGCATGGGCGGCAATATCGTCAGCATCTACGCGGGCGTGCGCCCCGAGCGCATCCGCCGCCTGATCAACCTGGAGGGCTTCGGCCTGAAGGCAACCGGCGCCGAGCAGGCGCCGGGCCGCTACGCCAAATGGCTCGATGAACTGCTGACGCCGCCGGAAATGCGCAGCTACGATTCGCAGGCCGCTGTGGCTGCCCGCCTGCAGAAAACCAACCCGCGTCTGACCAATGAGCGCGCAGCCTTCCTGTCGCAGCACTGGTCGGCGCAAAACGGCGAGGGCCGCTGGGAAATCCTGGGCGACCCCRTGCACAAGCAAGCCAGCCCGCTGCTGTACAAGATTGACGAAGTGCTGGCCTGCTGGAAGCGCATTACGGCGCCCGTGCTGTGGGTGGAAGCGGACGACACCAATATGTGGCTGTGGATGGGGCCAAAAGAAGAGGCGCGCGCCGAAGTGGACCGCCGCCTGAGCCATCTGGCCAAGGTTACCGCGAAAATGATGCCGGACGCAGGCCATATGCTGCATCACGACCAGCCCGAGCTGCTGGCGCAAATGCTTGAGGAATTCCTGGCCTGAGCACCGCGATTTACGCCGACAGCGTACAATGAAGGCTTCGCTTTTATGCAAGTGTCCGTATGCTGAATGTAGATCTTCACTGCCATTCCAATGTTTCCGACGGCGTGCTGCCGCCGGAGTCGGTTGCGGCTTACGCACGTAAGGCCGGCGTCGACGTGTGGGCGCTGACCGACCACGATGAAGTGGGCGGCGTGGCAAAAGCCCGCGTGGCGGCCGGGCAGGAAGGCATGCGCTTTGTTTCGGGCGTGGAGATTTCGATTACCTGGGGCGGCGAGACGGTCCACATTGTCGGCCTGCAGATCGACGAGAACGATGCGGCGCTGACCAAAGGCCTGGAAGACACACGTTCGGGCCGCGACAACCGTGGCCGCGAAATCGGCCGCCAGCTGGAGCTGGCGGGCATTCCGGGCTGCTATGAGGGCGCGCTGAAATATGTGGACAATCCCGCGCTGATGTCGCGCACGCACTTCGCCCGCCACCTGGTGGACCAGGGCGTGTGCCGCGATATTCCTGAAGTCTTCCGCAAATTCCTCAGTCCGGGCAAGCCGGGCTATGTCGAACATCGCTGGGCAACCTTGCAGCAGGCCGTTGCCTGGATTCGCGGCGCGGGCGGGATTGCCGTGATTGCACATCCGGGCCGCTACAAATTTACTGACTTGCAGGAAGGCGTGCTGTTTGATGAGTTCAAGCAGCTGGGCGGGACGGCGATCGAGGTGGTGACGGGCAGTCATACGCCGGATCAGTATCCTGAGTACGCGACGCTGGCGAATCGCTATGGCTTCCTCGCTTCGCGGGGAACGGACTTCCATGCGCCGGGCGAAACACGGGTCGACTTCGCGCTGCTGCCGCCCCTGCCGGGGAATGTGAAGCCGGTTTGGCACGATTGGTTCTGAAACCTTAAAACCGGGTCAGACCCAAGGGTCTGACCCTTTGGGTCTGACCMGATCTTAGGGTTAGGGCTTGTATTTCCCTACTGCCAACCATACATTATCATTCGGCAAATCTGTCCGGAGAACCACTACATGAAACGCATCATTCTTTTCCTCGCCACCAACCTCGCTGTGATGGTGGTGCTGTCCATTGTGCTGTCGCTGCTCGGCATTGGCCGTCCTGGCCCCGGCCAGATGCAGCTGGGGAATCTGCTGGCCTTTTCGGCGGTGGTGGGCTTCACCGGCTCCATCATCTCGCTGCTGATGTCCAAGCCGATGGCCAAATGGTCCACGGGCGCGCGCGTGATCGACGCGCCGCAGAACTCCACCGAGCAATGGCTGGTGAGCACTGTGCACGCGCTGGCTGACCGCGCCGGCATCGGCCGTCCGGAAGTGGCGGTGTACGAAGGCGAGCCAAACGCTTTTGCTACCGGCGCCTTCAAGAATGACGCACTGGTGGCGGTGTCCACCGGCCTGCTGCAATCGATGAACCGCGAAGAAGTGGAAGCGGTGCTCGGCCATGAAGTCGCCCACGTCGCCAATGGCGATATGGTGACCCTGACCCTGATCCAGGGCGTGGTCAATACCTTCGTCGTGTTCCTGGCGCGCATCGTGGGCGGCATCGTGGACTCGGCCATCAACAAAGGTGAAGAGCGCCGCGGTCCGGGCATCGGCTATACCATCACCGTGTTCGTGTGCGAAATCGTGTTCGGCCTGCTGGCTTCCATCATCGTGGCCTGGTTCTCGCGCCAGCGCGAGTTCCGCGCCGACGCCGGTTCCGCCAAGCTGCTGGGCAGCTCGGTGCCGATGCAGCATGCGCTGGCCCGCCTCGGCGGCCTGCAGCCGGGCGAACTGCCGCAAGGCATGGCCGCTTCCGGCATCACTTCCGGYGGCGGCTGGGCGGCCATGTTCTCCAGCCACCCTCCGATCGAAGAACGTATCGCAGCGCTGCAGCAACAGCGTTGATAAGCGGCGGATCGATGATCCGCCCTACGCGGCACTGTAGGGCGGGTCATTGACCCGCCGAATGCGAGCATATTTCATGAGCCAATTCTTTCAGATCCACCCAGCCAATCCGCAACTGCGCCTGATCAAGCAGGCGGCGGAGATCATCCACGGCGGCGGCATCGTCGCGCTGCCGACGGACTCCTGCTATGCGCTGGTGTGCCATCTGGACGATAAGTCCGCCGTCGAAAAGCTGCGCCGTATCCGCGGCATTGACGAAAAGCACCACCTGACCCTGCTGTGCCGCGACCTCAGCGAAATCGGCGTCTACGCGCGCGTGGACAATCGCCAGTTCCGCCTGCTGAAAGCGGCCACGCCGGGGCCGTTCACCTTTATCCTGGAAGCGACGCGCTGTGTGCCGCGCCGCCTGTCCCATCCCTCGCGCAAGACCATCGGCCTGCGCGTGCCTGAAAACGCCATCGTGGAAGCCCTGCTGGCCGAACTGCAGCAGCCGCTGCTCGGCACCACCCTGATCCTGCCGGACGAGGACGAGCCGCTGACCGATGCGGATACCGTCTGCGAACGCATCGGCAAACAGATCGATCTGATCGTCGACGGCGGCGCCTGCAGCTTCGAGGCGACTACCGTGGTTGACCTGACCGGCGATGAGCCGGAACTGGTGCGGCAAGGGAAGGGCGATCCGGCAATCCTTGGCCTGTAAATGGTGGATCGATGATCCGCCCTACGCGGAGTCAGCGATCTGCCGTCTGGTAGAATCTTTCTCATGAGTGATCTTAGTCAAACCATCCAGACTATCGCTGTCTACGCGATCCC
>NZ_JBFRDW010000399.1:0-5557 GCF_052113985.1 Pseudoduganella sp. RAF53_2
GCCGAGGCCAGCGGTACCGCTCGCGCCGGGCGTTGCGTCCACGTCAGCGGCGCCTGCGGTGGATGGCGCCCCGGACGACGCGCCTGCCGGCGCGCCGGCGCGGTTGGCGGCGCCCGCAGGCGCTGGCAAGTGTTCCTTGTCGATCAAGGTCTGAATCGCGCTGACGCCTGCTACAAGCCCGCCATACCAGTCGCTCTGGCGGAAATGCGGCGCAATCACATCCTGCAAAACGCGTTTGGATTGTGCGTCGGTCAGGGAGCCCTGCACGCCGCGACCCGACTCAATACGCAAGCGGCGCAAGGACGAAGGATTGTCCTTGGCGACCAGCAGCAGCACGCCATCAGCAATACCCTTGCGCCCCAGCTTCCAGGCCTCGGCCACGCGGATGCTGTACTGCTCAATCGCCTCCGGCGCAGTGCTGGATACCAGCAGCACCGCAATCTGGCTGCCCGAGCGCGCTTCGTAATCGGCCAGCACACCCTCCAGCGCGCTGCGCTGCTGGGTGGTCAGCATGCCTATCTGGTCGGTAACGCGTGCGGAGTAGGGCGGCACGGCGACGAAGCCGTCCGAACCAACGGCAGCGCGGGCAAGAGACACGGCCAGCAGCAGAAACAGTACAACCACAATCGCCAGCATCATCCGTGCAATCGGCGAGCGCAAGGGGCCGCCGCCGCGTAAGGACGCCAGCACCTGCGCGCGCCGCGAGCGCCGCCAGGCGTTGCGGTCGCGGCGTGAACTGCTGCGATCCAGCAGGGGATCGGTCAGTGCCTCGGCTTCGCGCTCCTCAGCCTTGCCTCCCCCTCGCGCACGCCAGCTCGCGCGCGCATCGGATGGATCGCGGTCAGGAGGAGAGGGCGAAGTCGCCATGACGAAAACTCCTTACTTCTTGCCGAAGTCCACAGTCGGTGCAGTCGAGATGGACTTCTCATTCTCAACCTGGAAGCTCGGCTTGATGTCGTAACCGAACATCTTGGCCGTCAGATTATTGGGGAAGCGCCGCGCGAAGGTGTTGTAGTCCTGGACCGCTGCAATATAGCGCTGCCGTGCCACCGTGATGCGATTTTCCGTGCCCTCAAGCTGGGACTGCAGATCGCGGAAGCTGGTATCCGCCTTCAGGTCCGGATAGCGCTCCGACACGGCCATGAGCCGCGACAGGGCCGACGTCAGTTCGCCTTGCGCCTGCTGGAACTTCTGGAAAGCCGCGGGATTGTTCAGCACTTCCGGCGTCACCTGAATGCTGGTGGCCTGGGCGCGCGCCTTGGTCACCGCCTCCAGCGTTTCGCGCTCGTGYGTGGCATAGCCTTTGACCGTGTTGACGAGATTGGGAATCAGGTCGGCCCGGCGCTGGTACTGATTGACCACCTCGCCCCAGGCGGCCTTCACCGATTCGTCCTTGCCCTGGAATTCGTTATAGCCGCAACCCGACAGTGCTACCGCCAGCAGGGCTGCCACAAGCCACTGAAAGATACGCATGGTCGCTCCCGAAGTTTTATTATCGGAATATACACGCAAAGCAGGGTTCGCCGGTGTGCGGTGAGGCACATAGCGTGCAAGCTATAATGTAGGGTTTGCGTAAAAAAATTAAAGGGCTAGCCATGACATTCATCCAAAAACTGACCGCCGCCTGGGAAACCAATCATTCGCTGCTGTGTGTCGGACTCGATCCCGACATGGCCCGCCTGCCTGCCCAGTTCCAGAACGATCCGAACGGAATTTACAAGTTCTGCACCGAGATCATCGACGCCACTGCCGATCTGGCCTGCGCCTTCAAGCCGCAGATCGCCTACTTCGCGGCACTCAGCGCCGAGCGCCAGCTGGAAGAGATCTGCGCTTATGCGCGTGAGAACTACCCGCACATCCCACTGATCCTGGACTCCAAGCGCGGCGACATCGGCGCCACCGCCAAGCAGTACGCACGCGAAGCTTACGATCGCTACGGCGCGGATGCCGTGACCGTCAGCCCTTACATGGGTTCCGACTCGGTTGAGCCTTATATGGAATGGACGGACCGCGGCGTGATCGTGCTGTGCCGCACCTCGAATCCGGGTGGTTCGGATCTGCAGTTCCTGCAGGTGGATGGCAAGCCGCTGTATCAGCACGTGGCGCGTCTGGTGGCCGAAAAATGGAATGCGAACGGCCAGTGTGCGCTGGTCGTCGGCGCGACCTTCCCGGAAGAGCTGGCGCAGGTACGCGCGATTGTGGGCGATATGCCGCTGCTGGTGCCGGGCGTCGGCGCGCAGGGCGGCGATGTGGAAGCGACCGTGAAGTCGGGCCGCACGGCCAATGGCACGGGGATGATGATTAACTCGTCCCGCGCGATTTTGTACGCGCCGCAGCAGGCGGGTGAGGATTTTGCCGCTGCCGCGCGCCGCGTCGCACAGGAAACTCGCGACGCAATCAACCAGTACCGATAGTGCTGCGAGCGGCGGATCGATGATCCGCCCTACGCGTCGTTTCGAAGCCTGGTAGGGCGGGTCATTCGACCCGCCGTGCCCTTAGTAGCGCTCCGGCGCGATCATTTCGACGTAGTCGTACAGCGCGGCCAGGATTTGTTCACCGCGCTCGTCGGCTTCCCCTTGCAGCTGGTCGATCTCTGCAAACAGATCATCCACCGTGCGCGCACCGCCCGCGCCATCGTACAGGCGTGCGGCGCGATGCTCTTCCCAGTGCTGCATTTCCTCTTCTGTGAGCGTTTGCGGGAAATTGCGTGCGCGGTAGCGGAACAGCAGCTCGCCTAAACGCTCATCCGAGAAATGCGGCGAAGCCGTAGCCAGCTTGGCCGGTGGCTCGCGGCGCAGCGATTCCAGCAAACGGCGGTCGCCATTGCCGACAAAGCCGCCGTACAGGTCCTCATCCACATCCGCCGGCTCGCCGGCAGGACGATGGAACACTTCTTCCCAGATCGCCGTCATATCGCGTCCCGCGGCGGCATAGCGCGCGTATTCGTGTCCCAGTTCCAGATCGATGCCCCAGCGCTGCGCCATTTCCGGACGCAGCGTCTTTAGGTTGGACACCAGCATTGGCGACTTGTTGAGGTGAATGCTCTTGATCGGCAAGCGCGTCATGCCTTCAGGCAGCGCTTCGGCACGGGTGAACAGGCGGGTGCGGATGGTGTCGGCATCCAGCTCGAACAGCTCGCGCGGATCGTAAGTGCAATCCCACACCAGCAGCTCGTTCTTGTTGGTCGGATGTCCCGCCAGCGGCCACACCAGGGCCAGGCAGCCGCGCTCGGCCGGGAACATGCCGGATACGTGCAGGAAAGGCTGGCGCAGCGCCGGCGCCACGTGCATGCCGATCTCGTCGGCCACGCGTTCTTTCTTGTGCAGCGCCAGGCAGAAATCGAACAGACGCGGATTTTTCTGGCGGATCAGGCGGGCCAGCGCAATGGTGGCGCGCACGTCCGACAGCGCATCGTGCGCCGCTTCGTGCACCAGACCGTTAGCCTTGGTCAGGTGTTCAAGCTTGAAGCTTGGTTTGCCGTTATCATGGGTAGGCCACTCGATGCCTTCGGGGCGCAGGGCGTAAGTCATCCGTACCACGTCCAGCAAGTCCCAGCGGCCGCACTGGTTTTGCCATTCGCGGGCGTAAGGATCGATCAGGTTGCGCCAGAAAAGGAAGCGCGTGACTTCATCGTCGAAGCGGATCGTGTTGTAACCGACGCCAATGGTGCYGGGCTCGGAAAAGGCTTTCTCGATGGTGGCCGCAAACTGATGTTCGGGCACACCTTGCTCCAGGCACTGCTGGGGCGTGATGCCGGTGATCAGGCAGGCGACCGGGTCCGGCAGGAAGTCGTTGGCGGGCTGACAGAACAGCATGATCGGCTCGCCAATTTCGTTCAGTTCCGCGTCGGTGCGGATGGCGGCGAACTGGGCTGGACGGTCGCGGCGCGGAACGGCGCCAAAGGTTTCATAGTCGTGCCAAAGGAAGGTGTGGTTACTCATGGTGCGGTGAAGAATTCTCGTTACCGAATGCTGAGGCAAGGAGGTTATTGTGTCAAATCCAGTTTCCCTCAATACGCGCACGACGCCCGCTCAGACCAATACGGATACCCAGGTCAACACGGCGCAAAAGGCGAAGATGCAGCTGAATGTGTCGATCTTGCAGCAATCGGCCTCGATCTCCCTGAATTCTTCCAGCGATCCGCTGTCGCTGGTGTACAAGTCGGCGATCAATAGCATCAACGAGCAGCTGCAATCCGATTTCGGACCGGATGCGATTCAAAACGCCATGGGGCAGGACAATACGCCGGATGGCACGGCGGGGCGTATTGTGTCGATGACAACCGCTTTCTTCAGCGCGTTCAAGGACCAGCACCCCGGCATGGAAGGCGACGAAGCGCTCAGCAAGTTCATGGATACCATCAAGAGCGGCGTGGAAAAAGGCTTCAGCGAGGCGCGCGATATTCTCAAAGGCTTGAATGTGCTGGGCGGGGATATCGCGTCGAATATCGACAAGACCTATGACCTGGTCATGAAGGGCTTCGACGATTTCGCCAAAGCGCAGACACCGTCAACCGACAATGCATAAAGCCGGCGGGTCAATGACCCGCCCTACGCGCACTGCGGTCGCGGGGTCCGTCATGGGCCGCCGTGGACCGCGACGCGGTTGCGGCCGGCTTCCTTGGCGCGGTAGAGCGCTGCGTCCGCATTGGCGATCAGCGCATGATCGTCCTGCCCGTTCTCCAGGCTCGCCACCCCAAATGAGGCCGTGATATGCGGCAGCGGCAAGCGCATGTCGCGGAACACGATCGCCCTCTGCATGCGTTCGCACAGGCGCTCGGCAACGGAAATAGCGACATTCTCCGGCGTATCCGGCAGCACCACCATCATCTCCTCGCCACCGTAGCGCACCGCATAATCCGTGGGACGCAGCGCGCCGCTCAGCACGCCCGCAGCGGTGCGAAGCGCCTGATCGCCCTGCAAGTGCCCGTGCGAATCGTTGAAGCGCTTGAAGTGGTCGATATCCAGCATGATCAGCGACAGCGGCGATTGCGTGTCGTGCGCCGTGGCGATCAGGCTGGGCAGCAGGTCGTTGAGCCAGGCGCGGTTGTAAAGACTGGTGAGGCCATCCACCATCGACAGCTGGCGATAGAACTCCCCCAGTTTCTGGCGCCGCCGCAACTGGGCATTGGCGGCGCGGATGCGGAAGGACAGCATGCGCAGCAGATTGCGCGCCACGCCATTGCAGGAATCGATCAACTGCCACACCAGATCCGCTTCCAGCAGCAACAGTTCGCTGGGCTCCAGCGCGGTGATGTGCTGCAGACTGGCTTCCTCGTCCAGCACCGACTGCTCGCCCACGCTTTCACCCGGCAGGACCTTGCTGACGGTGCCATCGTTCATGCCGGTGCGCGTGTCGGCAGCGACCGTGAGCGCGCCGCGCAGCACGATGTAGAGCCGCGCGCGCTGCGGATCGGATACGGTTTCGCCTTCCTCGACCTGCATGACAGGGCAGCCCGCCAGCAGGGGCAAGACCTCGGCTTCGTCCGTGTCGCGGAAGAGCTGCAGGTCGCGGATCGTATGGGAAGAGGCGCCGAAGTTGCTGATCAGTTTCAAGA
>NZ_JBFRDW010000400.1:0-5537 GCF_052113985.1 Pseudoduganella sp. RAF53_2
TAGCGCGACTTGACGAACGGTACGCCGATGGCCTTTGGTGCGACCGACTTGGCCATCAGGCCCGCCAGCACGATCACGGTCACTACATACGGCACCATCTGGATCAGCGCACCAGGAATGCGGCCCACTACCGGCAGGTCCACGCCTTCCAGCTGGATCTGGACAGCGCCGAAGAAGCCGAACATCAGACAACCGAGGAAGGTGTACATCGGACGCCAGTTACCGAACACCATGGCGGTCAGCGCCAGGTAGCCGGCACCGRCCGACATATCGCGCAGGAAGAAGCCCGATTGCACGATGGCCAGGTAAGCACCGGAGAAGGAGCACAGCACGCCGGCGATCAGCATGGCCGAATAACGGATGGTTGCCACCGACACGCCGGCCGCATCCGCCGCATGCGGGTTCTCGCCGCAGGCGCGCAGGCGCAAGCCAAAGCTGGTGTGGTACAGCACCCAGTGCACCACCGGTACCAGGGCGAAGGCCAGATAAACCAGCACGGAATGGCCGCCGATCAGCTGCGTGTAAATCCAGCCCAGGCCAGGGATGTCGGCCACGGCGGAACTGCCAGGAAGTACGACGTCGAACAAGCGCGCGTCACCCAGATCAGGGGTGCGGCCGCCTTGCTGGAAAAAGTATTGCGCTACCACGAAGGTCAGGCCGCTCATGGCGATATTGATCGCGATGCCGCCCACCAGCTGGTTGCCCTTCTGGGTGATGGCGACGAAGCCTTGCAGCAGGGCCAGCGCCACGGAAATGCCCATGCCGGCCAGGATGCCGTACCAGGGATTATGCGTGGCGAAGGCGACGGCTGCCGACACGAAGGCCGATGCCAGAATCTTGCCTTCCAGGCCGATATCGATCACGCCGGAGCGTTCCGCAAACAAGCCGGCCATGGCGGCGAAAATCAGCACCGGCGCATTGCGCACGGTGGATATGACGATGGAGCCGAGATGGAGATCTTCAAAAGTCATGGTATTAGCCCTTGCGCGATTTCAGCAGCTTGATGATGGCCGGTGCGTACAGATTTTCCATCGCGCCGCAGAACAGGATGATCAGGCCCTGGATGAAGATAAAGGTTTCGGTCGGAATGTTCGGTTTTTCCAGCGACAGGTCGAAGCCGCCCTGAATCAGCGCGCCGAAAAGGATGGCCGACAGCAGGATGCCGACCGGATGCTGGCGGCCCATCAGCGCAATCGCGATGCCGACGAAGCCCGCGCCGCCGACGAAGTTCAGCGACAGGTAGTGCGTGGAACCGAGGATGGAGTTCACCGAACCCAGACCAGCCAGCGCGCCGGAAATCGCCATGGTGGCGATGATCATGGCGGAGATCTTCACACCAGCGTAGTGCGCGGCGTGCTTGTTTAGGCCCGTAGCGCGCAGCTTATAGCCCCAGGACGAACGCCATACCATCACGCCGTAGATCACCAGCGCAATCAGGGCGAAGATGAAGCTCACATTCAGCGGGGTATCGCCCAGCACAGGGAACCAGGTGTTCAGGCGCGGCATTTCAGCGGCGGCAGAGAACACGCGCGACGCGGTGTTCTGCTCTCCCGCCGGGATCAGGTACTTCACGATCACAAAGTTCATCAGCGAAGCGCAGATGAAGTTGAACATGATGGTGGTCACCACGATGTGCGAACCGCGCTTGGCCTGCAGATAGCCCGGAATGAAGGCCCACAGCGCGCCAAACAGCGCGGCGCCGACGATGCCGACGGGGATCAGCAGATACCAGGGCAGGGAAGCGTCGAAGGCCAGCATGGCCAGGGTCAGGCCGAGGCCACCGAAATACATCTGGCCTTCCGCGCCGATGTTGAACAGGCCCGCCTGCATCGCGACCGACACTGCCAGGCCGGTGAACACGAAGGTGGACGCGTAGAACAGCGTGTAGGACAGGCCTTCCGGATTGACGATGGCGCTGTTGATCAGGATCTGCATGGATTCCACCGGGTCTTCGCCCAGCAGGTGAATCACCAGCGCGGCCACCAGCAGCGCGGAGAGCAGGTTCAGGATGGGCAGGACAAAGCCAGTCGCCCAGCGTGGCATATCGTTTGTCGTCATGATCAGTGTCTATGCATGCCACCCATCAGCAGGCCGATGCGGGTGGTGTCGAATTCTTCGATTTTCAGTTCGCCGGTGATCGCGCCGCCGCACATCACGAGGATGCGGTCGGCCAGCGCGCGCACTTCTTCCAGTTCCACCGACACCAGCAGGATCGCCACGCCCGCGTCGCGCAGGGCCAGCAGCTGGGTGTGGATGGATTCGATGGTGCCGATGTCCACGCCGCGGGTCGGCTGGCCGACCAGCATCAGCTTGGGCTGGGCCAGCACTTCGCGTGCGATCACCACCTTCTGCTGGTTGCCGCCGGAGAGCAGGCCGATACGCAGGTCCGGATTGGCAGGGCGCACATCGAACTCCTTCAGCAGGCCCGCGCAGCGCTGGGCGATGCCTTTGAAGTCGATCAGGCCCCACTTGTTCTTCACCTTGTCCTGGTAGCCGAAGAAGGTGTTCTGCATCACGGAGAAGTTCTTGATCACGCCATCGCGCAGGCGGTCTTCCGGCACGTGGCCGATGCCCAGCTCGCGGAACTTGGTCGGCAGGCCGTCCGCGTCGTGGCGCTTGCCGTAGGGCAGAGCCTTGCCTTCGAAGTCGACCTCGCCGGAAGAGGGCAGGGCCATACCGGACAGGATTTCCATTAGCTCGGACTGGCCATTGCCGGACACGCCAGCAATCGCCACGATCTCGCCGGCGCGCAGGGTGAAGTTGATGTCCTTCAGCAGCTTGACGCCGTTATCGTCCTGCAGTTGCAGGTTCTTCACTTCCAGCACCGGCTTGCCCGGATTGTAAGGTGCGCGCGGCAGGTTGTTTTCGATCGGACGGCCGACCATCATATTGGCCAGGTCTTCCTTGGTCACATCGGCCGTCTGCACGGCGCCAACCACGCGGCCGCCGCGCATCACGGTCACGGTATCGGTAATGTCCTTGATCTCCTGCAGCTTGTGGGTGATCAGGATGATGGTCTTGCCTTGTTCCTTGAACAGCTTGAGGATCTCGAACAGCGACGCGGTTTCCTGCGCGGTCAGCACGGCGGTCGGCTCGTCCAGGATCAGGATGTTGGCCGAGCGGTAGATCTGCTTCAGGATTTCCACGCGCTGCTGGGCGCCCACGGACAGGTCGTGGATGGTGGCCAGCGGATCGACGTCCAGGCGGTAGCGTTCGCAGATCTCGCGCAGCTTGCGCTCGGCTTCCGCGCGGTGCGCCTTCAGCTTGAAGCCGCCTTCAGTGCCCAGCATGACGTTATCGAGCACGGTCATGTTTTCGACCAGCATGAAGTGCTGGTGCACCATGCCGATGCCGAGACGGATCGCTTCCTGCGAGGAGCGGATGTGCTGGACTTTGCCATCCAACAGGATCTCGCCACCATCGGCATGGTAGTAGCCGTAAAGGATGCTCATCAGGGTCGATTTGCCGGCCCCGTTCTCGCCCACCAGGCCATGGATGGCCCCTTTGGCGATGCTGAAGCTGACGTCCGTATTCGCCTTCACCGCACCGAAGTGCTTGGAGATTCCGCGAAATTCAACAGCTGGCTGCATAAGGATTTTCAGGTCGTATTTACTGAAAAACGCGCCGGACGGGTATCCCCGTCGGCGCGTTCTCGTTAAAGGGAAAGCGAATTAGGCCGGGCAGGCGGCGTTAGTGGCACGGATATCGATGACCTTGATCTTGCCATCGATGATGTCCTTGCGGGCACCCAGGACCTTCTTCTCGATTTCCGGGGTGATCAGCTTGCGGTTGTTCTCGTCCAGAGCCCAGTCCACGCCGCCTTCCTTGATGCCTTTGGCGGTCACGCCGGCTTTCCAGGTGCCGTTCTTCATCTGCATGAAGGAGTCATACACGGCGTTGTCCACGCGCTTGACCATGGAAGTCAGCACGAAACCCGGATACAGGTGGTTCTGGTTGGAGTCGACGCCGATGGACAGCTTGCCTTTCTCCTTGGCGGTCTGCAGCACGCCCAGGCCGGAGCCGCCAGCCACTGCGAATACCACGTCCACGCCGCGCTCGAACTGGGAGCGGGCCAGTTCACCGCCCTTGGCCGGGTCGTTCCAGGCGGAAGCGGTGGTGCCGACCATATTGGAGAACAGTTCCACTTTCTTGTCGGTGGCYTTCGCGCCTTGCGCGTAGCCGCAGTTGAAAGTACGGATCAGAGGAATGTCGATGCCGCCGATGAAGCCCAGCTTCTTGGACTTGGAAGCCATGGCAGCGGCCACACCCACCAGGTAAGAGCCTTCTTCTTCCTTGAACGTCACGGAATTGATGTTATTGCCTTGAGCAACGCCATCGATCAGCACGAAGTGTACTTTCGGGAATTCTTTGGCGACCTTCTGCACGGCTTGCGTTTGCGCAAAGCCGATGGAAGCGATCAGGTCCAGGTTCTTGCGGGCCAGGCCGCGCAGCACCTGCTCGGCCTGCGTGTCGCTGGAAGCCTGCACTTCGATGAACTTGATGCCAGTATCCTTGGAGAAGCGCGAAGCGCCTTCAAACGCGGACTGGTTGAACGACTTGTCGAACTTGCCGCCGGCATCATAGACGATGCCCAGCTTCGGGTCGGCCGCGGAGGCGCTGGCAGCGACCGCAAATGCGGCGATCATCAAGCTAAGTTGTTTGATTTTCATGTAAGAGCTCCTGGAGGTTCGCTATTGTATAGTTTTTGCGGGCCCAACATCCATCCTCGGCCAGTCTTTCTTTATCCTGCGGCGCACAAGAATTTTCCATTTGGCAAAAAAGTTCTGCGCGCCCTGTCTCTTCACTACAACGATTCCGGCAAATTTTACAAATTTATTACTGATTAAAATTTGTGCACGTGCAGAAATTGCAATGTTAATTTTGTAGCTGCTGCCTACGGGAATCCTTCTTCCATACTATGCAACAAGGGCTATATGTATGGCAAATACGTTTTTTCTTTGCAATTTATATCCATATCGTCTTAATCTATGGTTTCTCAGAGTAATTTTCCGTCAATCTTCTACATGCTAGGATGCGGCCTAAAAATGACATTCCATTACTTTTAAATAAAGACTGGACATAAATACATGAACACCACCTTGAAATACACCCTGATTACCCTGGCACTGGCCAGCGCCTTCCCAGCGATGGCGCAGGACGCGGAGCCGCAAGTCGAGCAAAAAGTATCCGGCCAGCTCGAAACCGTGATCGTTACCGCGCAGCGCCGCGCTGAGAACATCAAAGACGTGCCAATGTCGATCGGCACCCTGAAAGGCGAAAAGCTGGACATCCTGACCTCCGGTGGCCAGGACATCCGCTTCCTGAGCGGCCGCTCGCCTTCCGTGTCCGTTGAATCGGACTACGGCCGTACCTTCCCGCGTTTCTATATCCGTGGCCTGGGTAACACCGACTTCGACCTGAACGCCTCCCAGCCAGTGGGCCTGGTGATGGACGATATCGTTCAGGAAAACCCGATGCTGAAGGGCTTCCCGGTCTTCGACGTGGACCAGGTTGAAGTGCTGCGTGGCCCGCAAGGT
>NZ_JBFRDW010000401.1:0-5537 GCF_052113985.1 Pseudoduganella sp. RAF53_2
CGGTTCGTAGTCGTGAAGGCGGAAGGTACCCTGCAGGGCATCCACCCTTTCGGCGATGCCGATCAGGCCAAAGCGGCCCGGTTTGTCGCGCTGCTGGGGCGTGATGCCGATGCCGTTGTCTTCCACCGCCAGCATGATGTCGCCGTCCTGCTCTTCCAGCGCCACTTCCACATAGCTGGCCTTGGCGTGGCGCAGTACATTAGCCAGCGATTCCTGCACGATGCGGAACAGCACCACACYGGTTTCCGCGTTGATGCGCGCGAAGCCCGCGTCATGCGGCATGCGCAAGCGGCAATCCAGTGCGCTGCGGCCGCGGAAGTCGTTGACCAGCCATTCCAGGGCCGCGGGCAGCCCCAGGTCCAGCACCGCCGGGCGCAATTCGTTCATGATGCCGCGCACGCTGCGCAAGGACGCGTCGATGGTCGCCAGGGCCGCCGTCACGCGCCGCGCCAGACGCGAATCGCCATGCCCCACGCGCGCATGCATCTGCGAGATGTCCATGCGCAGCGCCAGCAGGTTCTGGCCCAGTTCATCGTGGATTTCGCGCGCGATGCGCTTGCGCTCTTCTTCCTTCACCGAGGCCATATGCGCGGACAGCTGGCGCAGCTGGCCGTTCGCATGCAGCAGTTCGGCCGTGCGCTGCACGACGCGCACTTCCAGCTTGTGGTGCAGTTCCTGCAATGCGTCTTCGGCCTGGCGGCGCTGGCTGATGTCCGAGAACACGGCCACCACGCTGTTCACTTCACCGTCCGTGCCCAGCATGGGCCGCAGAGACAGGGAAGCAATGAACTCGGAGCCGTCGCGCCGCCTTACCATCAACTCGCCCTGCCAGCTGATCCCGGCCAGCACCTCGGCCCATAGCGTGCCGTAGAACTCCGGTTTCTGGCGCGGGTGGCGTAGCATGCGCAGCGGCTTGCCTTGGGCTTCGGTGGCGCCGAAACCGGTGATGGCGCAAAAGGCGGGATTGACTGACAGGATGCGGCCCGCGGGATCGGTGGTCACCACGCCCTCGTCCAGATTGTCCATCACCACAAACGCGCGGCGCAGCGCAGTTTCGCGCGCATGCCATTCGGTGATATCGCTGACGATGATGCGAATGACGTCGTCGCCGGAGTCGAGATTCGCCTCCAGGCGGATGCGGCTGCCGCCCACGCCGTCAAACAGCAAGGCCTCCATGACCGCCGACGAGCCATCTGTCGGCAGATCGGCCAGGAAGCAGCGCAGCGCCGCCTGGCTGGCAGGTTCCACAAACCGCTCAAAGGGCTCGCCCGGCAGCGCGGCGCATTCCGTATGCAGCAGTGCCGCGGCAGCGCGGTTGGCGCCGACGATTTGTCCATCGCGCGACAGCGACAGATAGCTGACCGGGGCTTTTTCATACAGCCCCGCGTAACGCTGCAAGCCCTCCTCCACCTGCCGCTTCTGCAGTTCCAGCTCGGCCAGGGCCGCACTCTGGATCTCCAGCTCGATCTGGCTGACCTGAAGCTCATGCCACTGCTTGCGCATGTCCAGCTCATCGGCAGACTGGGAGGGCGTTTTCTTCATTGGGGTATGTGTTCAGCTCCACCGCCGGGGGTCATGAGGCGCGCCTCCAGCGACTTCAGCTCCGTAATATTGATGAAGGTGGCAACCAGGCCGTCGATCACATTGGCCACGGTACGGTAAGGCATGATGCGCACCATGAACCAGCGGCCGTCGCGCGTCGGAATCTGCTTTTCGCAGAATACCAGGGTCCGCAAAACTTCCATCGCATCCTGTTCCAGCTCCGGATACACCAGGTCATTCACGATATCGCCCAGCGGACGGTTCAGGTCCGTGGGAATCAGCTTGTAGATCTGCGTGGCCTGAGTCGTGAAGCGGCGGATGTGCAAGGCATTGTCGAGGAAAATGACYGCGATGTCGGTGCTGTTCAGCAGGTTCTTCATATCGCTGTTGACCAGCGACAGATCATCCACTTTGGATTGCAGCTCGGCGTTGACCGTGTACAGCTCTTCGTTCAGCGATTGCATCTCTTCCTTGGAGGTGGTCAGTTCCTCGTTGGTCGATTGCAGTTCCTCATTGGTCGATTGCAGCTCTTCGTTGGCGGACTTCAATTCCTCGCGCGAAGTCTGCATCTCATCGCGCACCGTCTGCAGTTCCAGGCGTGCCTGCGACAGCCCCTGTTCCAGCTCCATCAGGCGCGGATTCGGCGAGCGGCTGCGGCGGTTACGCAGCGGCGCCTGGGTGGCGGCAAACGTCAGCAGCAGCGTGCCTTCCGGATGCTGGCCCTCGCTCATCGGTTYGGCCGTCATGTCCACCATCAGCGCGGAACTCTCGCTTTCCTTCAGGATCAGGCCTCGCACGCTTTCCTGGTCGCCGCTGCGGATGGAGCGGTTGATCAGGTCTGCCAGCTCGTAGCGCAGGCCGTCGCGCGCCATGGCGTGGATATTCCAGTTGGCCTTGCCCGCCGCCGGCTCCAGGAAGGCGCCGGTGCGCCCATGGATGTAGAGGATGTCGCCCTCGGCGTTGAGCAGCACGGCCGCTGGGGAGTGTTTCTTGAGCAGGGCCTGCTCGACTTGGGACTGAAGATTGCCGGTCATGGAAGTGGTTCTGGCTTCGTTGGAAAGTGGAATGGCGGCGGCGGTGACCTTGGTCGGGAAATAGTTGGCAACGCGGTTGGTGGACGCGTCCAGCCTTTGATAGATGCGGCCCGAGCCCGGCACCGCCGCGAAAAGATCGGTGAAATTACCCGGCGTGTCCGCACTGCCCAGCACCAGGAAACCGTTGCGGTTCAGGGCGTAGTGGAACAGCGGAATCAGGTGCTCCTGCAGCTTCGGATTGAAGTAGATCAGCAGGTTGCGGCAGCTGAGGATATCCAGCTTGGTGAATGGCGGGTCCGAAATGATGTTCTGCTGCGCGAAGATGATGGTATTGCGCAGCTCCTTGCGGATACGGTAAGACTTGCCATCCACCACAAAGTAGCGCGACAGGCGCTCGGCCGAAATATTCTCTTCGACATTGCGCGTAAACACGCCCTGGCGCGCGCGGTCGATCGCGTCCGGGTCCAGGTCGGTGGCGAAAATCTGCAGGGAATACTTGGCTTTCGGGTTCACATGGGCCACCGCCTCGTCGAACACCATGGCCAGCGAATACGCTTCCTCCCCCGTCGAGCAGGCCGGCACCCAGGCCTTGAACGCCGCGCCGTTAGGATGCGATTGCAGCATTTCGGGAATGGTCACCGACCGCAGATGCTCCCACACCTTGGGATCGCGGAAGAAGCTCGTTACGCCAATCAGCAGTTCACGGAACAGCAGTTCGATTTCGCTGGGATTCTCGCGCAGGAACTGCACATAGGCTTCCATCGATTCGGACTGCTGCAGCTTCATGCGGCGCTCGATCCGGCGCAGCACTGTGTTCATCTTATAGTCGGTGAAATTATTGCCCGTGTGGTTCTGTAACAGGTTGAGCAGTTCGCGCAGCGCATGGCGGCGCGCGTGGCCGCGGCCATGCACCACGTTCGGCTCGGAAGCCCAGGCGCTCCACAGGCGCTCCGGCATATCGCCGGGCAGGGCCACCACGTCCGCCACTCCCGCTTCGATCGCGCTGCGCGGCATGGCGTCGAACTTGGCCGATTCGGGCGCCTGCACCAGCGTCACGCCGCCCGCCTCCTGGATATGGCGCAGGCCGGCCGTGCCGTCCGTCCCCATGCCGGAGAAAACCACGCCGGCAGCATGGGCGCGCTTTTCCTCGGCCAGGGCGCGGAAGAAGGTATCGATGGGGTAACGGTGGCCAGGCTGGTTGCTGGGATGGAGCAGCGCCAGCATGCCGTCGGCAAAGGCCAGGTCGGAATTGGGCGGAATCACATACACGCAATCCGGCTCGATCGGCATGCGGTCGCGGATTTCGGCCACGGACATGGGCGTGACCCGTTGCAGCAGCTCAGGCAACAAACCTTTGCGCAGCGGGTCCTGGTGCTGGACGACGATATAAGCCAGCCCGCTGCGCTCCGGCACAGCGGCGAGGAATTCGGTGATGGCATCGAGCCCACCGGCAGAAGCGCCGATTCCGACGATATGGGTGGGGCGTCGTTCGGTTTGTTCTTGTGAGGGAGTGGCTGCGGTGCTGACTGTTGAACGCTTAGTCATTATCTATGGTTTATGGACGGTATCGCCATATTGCCAGCCGATTATGAAAAGCGCAATCGAGCACCTGCTAATGTGCCTGCCACCCTCCTCCCAGGGCCTGAATCAGGGAGACGGCTGTTGTTTGGCGGTCGGCCTGGGCCTGCACCAGGGCGCGGCGCGCATTCAGCGCCGTGACCTGGGCCGTCACCACTTCCGTGTAGCTGACCTGGCCCGCGCGGTAGCGGTTGATCATCTGCTGCTCGACCTGGTCGGCCGCCTCGGAGGCTTGGCGGCGCAGGTCCTGCTGCTCGCCCAGCACGCGGGTGGCGGCCAGCTGGTCCTCCACGTCGGCGAAGGCGCTCAGCACCGTCTGGCGGTAGCGCGCCACAGCCGCGTCGCGCGCTGCGGTGGCTTCGTCCACCCGCGCGCCGGTGGCGCCGGCATTGAATACCGTCTCGGCAGCGGACAGGCCGAGCGACCACAGGCTGTTGGAGGCGCTGAACAGGCCCCCGGCTGCCGTGGCGCCAAAGCCGCCGCTGGCCGTCAGACTCAGATCCGGGAAGTAGGCGGCGCGGGCGACGCCAATGTTCGAATTGGCAGCTGCCACGCGGCGCTCGGCGCCGGCGATGTCCGGACGGCGCTCCAGCAGGGTCGATGGCAGGCCCGGCGGAATGTCCGGCACTTGCAGCGTCCATGCCGCCGGGGCCAGCGAGAACTCGGCAGGCGCCTTGCCCAGCAGGACGGCAATGGCGTGTTCGAACTGGGCGCGCTGGCGGGTGGTGGTCAGCAGATCGGCGCGGGCATTGGCCAGTTGGGTCTGGGCCTGCAGCAGGTCGGATTTGGCGGCGATCCCTGCGTTGAAGCGGTTCTGCGTGATCTGCAGCACCCGCCCATAGCCCTCGACCGTGGTTTCCAGTAGCTGCCTGGTGGCGTCGGCCAGGCGCAGGGAAATGTAGTTGGCGGCCAGCTCGCCCTGTGCCGACAGTTTCGCCGCTGCCAGATCAGCCTCGCTGGCCTGGGCGCTGGCCTGTGCGCCACTGACGCCGGCCCGCAGGCGGCCCCAGATATCCGGCTCCCAGCTGCCGCCCAGATTCACGCGGTACTGGTTGCCGGTGCGGGTCTGCCCTCCTCCGCCGGAACGGTCGGCGCTGGCGTTCAGCGTCACCACCGGGAACAGCGCGGCGCGCTGCTCGGCCACGATGGCGCGCGCCTGCGCATATTGCGCGACGGCGGCGGCCACGTTCTGGTTATTCACTTCGACCGAAGCGGCCAGCTCGTTCAGCTGCGGATCGCCAAACAGCTGCCACCATGGGCCGCGCTGCAAGGTGTCGGCGGGCGCGGCGGGCTGCCAGCCCTGGGCTTCCTTGAAGGCGGCAGGCTGCGGCGTTTTCGGGACTTCGTAAGTTGGCGTCAGCGCACAGCCGCTCAGGGCGGCGG
>NZ_JBFRDW010000402.1:0-5531 GCF_052113985.1 Pseudoduganella sp. RAF53_2
GCCAAGCGCATGCGGCGGGTCCGAATGGCTAATAATTTTGCAAGCTTGTGCTCACTCAACGGGTGTTAACCGGGCTCAGCCAGGTCGGCCTTGCGCGGCCCGGCCGGACCGCCACGTCCGCGCCGGGGCTGCCAGTATGACGCCCTATCCTGCTCGGCCAGTAACTTGTGGTGATTGTTCAGCTCATGCGGCGCAAACAGCACACTTCCCAGATCCTGCGCCAGCGGCGCTGCGACAGGCAGCGGCGTTTCCGCCAGCGCCTCCCAGGGACACAGCCCCTTCTGAAACCAGCCAAGAAAAGCCTCGTAGCTGTGGGCGAGCGAAAAGCAGTCTCCCTCCTCTTCCAGCGCGGGGAGCGGTTCGCCGCAGGCATGGCCGCCGCACTGCTGCAACTGGACGCGGTCGAAGTAGCCTTCCAGCGACATGCGCGTGTAACCGTAAGCCTCGGCCAGCGCCCGCTCGAACATCGGCTGGTAGCCAGGCACGCGGCGCTCGATATCGCCGCGCCGCCACAGTGCGCGCAAAGCCGGATCGCCGGCGTCGATGCGGGCCGGCAGCGGATAGACCAGCAAAGGGCGCTGCTCGTCTTCGTGGCTGCGGCGGTAGGTGGTGGCGCGGGCGATCAGGGCTTCCAGTCCGTCGAGCTGGGGACGGCTGGGCGTGAACACCAGCACCAGCCGCGTCGGCAGCAAGGTGGTGCAAATGCCCGCGCTGTCGGCACGCCCGCTGCGCGAATCGATCAGCACATGCGAAAAACGCGCCGCCATGCGTTCCGCCAGCGCGCGGAACAGCGAGGGACAGGCATCGAACATGGCTTGCCAGTCCAGGCGCGAGGCGCGCTCGGCGTGATGGCCATCCAGCCGCCCGGCACGCATCAAATACAGGGGATGGGCCTGGTCGACGCGGGTCACATACTGCTCCCAGCCGACGGCATCGAGCACCTTGCCGGCCAGTTCCGCATCGGGCGCTGCACCGTGGCGGCTGCGCAGCTGCTCGCGGCAGGCTTCGAACAGTTCCAGCACGCCGGGGTGCTCGCCGTCGCCGGGAAAGTAGTAATGCAGGCTGGGCGCATCCAGATCCCAATCCACCATCAGCACCGGAATCCCGCGGCGCGTCAGCAGCGCCGCCACATTGGCCAGGGCCATCGTGCGGCCGACGCCGCCTTTATAGGAATAGAAGGTGGCGACTTCTCCGGCCACGGTGGGCGCGGGATGTGGTTGGCGGACGAGTTCCATGGCTAACCTCAACGGGGGAAATGGGGAGGCGGAGCGCTGCGCCACTCCGGGGGCATGGGTGGCAGCACGAAGCGGCTGCAATCGTGGCCGGCCGGCATGCTGTAGCGCAGGTGGTGGTAGTGCATGAYGATGCGGTCCACCATCTTGCGGATATCGGGCACGAAGTCCGGGTTGGTCTTCAAATCGCCGGTGGCCAGGGTATAGCGTGAAAAGTCCACATACATGCCCGGTTCGCTGATCTGTGGCGGCAGATTGAGCGGGTGGCGGGTCATGATGACCGGGATGATCAGATGGCTGGGCAGCTCATACCACTGGCTGCGTTCGGCCTCCAGCAGCTGCATGGCTGCGAACTCGCGCCGGGTGTAGCCGTGGGCTTCGTATTTGGGCGTGTAGATCACGATCATGCACACGCTCTGACACAGGGCCAGCGCAATGCGGCGGTCCAGATCATCGCCGCCGCCGAGCTGTTCACTATCGACGAACAGCTCCTTTTCGGTGTCGAAATGCGGCTCCAGATAGCACTTCAGGGCCTCGATCAGATCGTCCTTGAACTTGCTCATATAGGCGTGCTGGCCGTGCGCGTAACTGAAGAAACAGCCGTATCGAATGGACGTGGACATGGCGTTACCTCTTCTTTCTGCCGTCCAGGCCACTGTAGCGTCCTGCCCCATTCTCTCTTTGCGCATGCGCAAACCGTTCTGGGRCATAATAGAACGATCGTTCGATGCCTGGAGTGGAGATGAAAGCGATTGTGTGCAAAGACTGGGGCCTGCCCGACACCCTGCATCTGGAGGACGTGGCCGATCCCGTTGCGACGGCCGGCCATGTCGTGCTGGACGTGAAGGCCGCCGGTGTGAACTTCCCCGATGTGCTGATCATCCAGGGCAAATATCAGTACAAGCCTTCCCTGCCCTTCACGCCTGGGAACGAGGTGGCGGGCGTGGTGCGCGCAGTGGGCGAAGGCGTGTCAAACGTAAAGCCGGGTGACCGCGTGATCGCTTTTTCCGCCCACGGCGGCTTCGCGGAACAGCTGCTGGTGCCCGCCGCCGCGCTGATGCCGATGCCGGAAGGGATGGACTTCGACACCGCCGCTTCCATCACCCTCACCTACGGCACGTCGCATCACGCGGTGGTCGACCGCGCAGCGCTGAAGCACGGCGAAACCATGCTGGTGCTGGGTGCAGCGGGAGGCGTGGGCCTGGCGGCGATCGAGATCGGCAAGGCCATGGGTGCACGCGTGATCGCGGCGGCGTCCAGCGACGGCAAGCTCGCCGTCTGCAAAGCGCACGGCGCGGATGTGCTGATCAACTACAGCAAGGAAGATTTACGCGAAGCGATCAAGAATGCCACCGGCGGCAAAGGACCGGATGTGATTTACGACCCGGTCGGCGGCGACTACTCCGATCCGGCCTTCCGCTCCATCGCCTGGCGCGGGCGCTATCTGGTCGTCGGCTTCGCCAATGGCGAGATCCCCAAGCTGCCTTTGAACCTGGCCTTGCTCAAGGGCGCGTCCATCGTGGGCGTGTTCTGGGGCGAGTTCACCAAGCGCGAACCCAAGGCCAATCTGGCCGGCATGCAGCAGCTGCTTGGCTGGCTCAGCGAAGGCAAGATCCGCCCGCACATCTCGGCGCGCTATCCGCTGGCCGAGACGGCCCACGCGCTGAACGACATGGCCGCACGCAAAGTCACCGGCAAGGTCGTCATCAAGCCCTGAGCGGCTATTCGAAACGCATGCCGGTCTTGTCGATGGCCAGCCGGTCCGGATCGCCCTTCAGCACCAGCTGCAGATTTTCCCGCGCCGCATTGCGCATATTGTCGTAGATGGCCGGCGGCTGCGGCGTTTGCTGATGGGACTTGTAGGCCAAAGCCATGAAGGCGCCCACCATGGCGCTCTGCTCGAAGACGTCGCGCAGCTTGTCGGCATCGTTATGGCTGGTGACCGACTGCAGCTTTTCCTGCGCACGCAACTGGCGGGCCACAGCGTTGAATTCCTCATCCGACACTTCGGAATTTTTCAGGACCATGTAATTCCCGACCAAGAAAGCCGCCAGCCCGCCCGCCATATCGCGCGGCGTCCACCCCATTTTCTTCTCGACCTTCAGGTAGATGTCCATGCTCTGGACGTACAGGCGCTCCATCTCGGCCCGCTTGTTGAGTGGGAAGTGCTGCGCCAGTTTGTGTGCGTTCGCTTGCACCGCAGGTTTCGCCTTGGCCAGCACTGGCGGTGCCGATTTTCTCGGCGCACCCGCCGACGGCACCGGCACGCGCAAGTCGGGCACCGGCCACACCACCACATTGTCGTAGCTCATGCCATAGCCGCAGCACTGGCTGTGCGCGACGGGTGCGGCGCCAGCCAGCAGCGCCAGCAATGCCAAACAGTGTTTCATCGACGGCCTCGTTGGGAGGTGGAAGGTCGACGAAGATTAGCGATAAAGTCTCCGCACGCCAAGCGAATCGCACTGTGTGCAAGTCACGTCATAATTATTTATCACACTAAACACTTGCGCAATAATGTTTAGCACGCTATTATTCGCACATCAACTCACTTACGAAAGGAAAAACCATGAAAGCCAAATTCTTCGCCGCTACCGCCATCGCCGCTGCTACCCTGTTCGGCGGCTCCGCTGCCCTTGCTGCGGAACGTCCAACCATCGTGCTGGTACACGGCGCGTTTGCCGACTCCTCCAGCTGGGATGGCGTGTCGCAAAAACTGATCAAGGATGGTTATAAAGTGGTCGGCGCGGCGAACCCGCTGCGCAGTGTGAAGGGCGATGGCGCTTATGTGTCCAGCATCGTGAAGGGCATCCAGGGCCCGGTCGTGCTGGTCGGCCACTCCTACGGCGGCGCGGTGATTACCGCTGCGGCCAGCGGCAACCAGAATGTGAAGGCCATGGTGTATGTGGCCGCGTTTGCGCCGGATGCCGGTGAAACCGCGCTGGAGCTGTCGGGCAAATTCCCGGGCAGTACCCTCGGCCCTACCCTGGCTGCGCCGGTGATTCTGGCCGACGGCAACAAGGACCTGTACATCCAGCAGGACAAGTTCCCGAAACAGTTCGCCGCCGACGTGCCGGCCGCGAAAGCAGCCCTGATGGCAGCGGGCCAGCGTCCGATTACTGAAGCAGCGCTGACCGAGAAGACCGAAGAGGCGACCTGGAAGACTATCCCGTCCTACTTCGTGTACGGCAAGGCCGACAAGAATATCCCGGCCGCTGCGCTGCAATTCATGGCCGACCGCGCCAGCTCGCGCAAGACGGTGGTGATCGATGGCGCATCGCACGTGGTGATGACATCTCACCCGAAGGAAGTGGCTGACCTGATCGAAAACGCAGCCAGCGCCAACTAAGCGGCTAAGCCGCGCGGCGTTCGACCAGCAGGCGCAGGGGTTCCGGCAACACCCCGCGCAGGCTGGCGCCAATGGCCGCCTCACGCCGCTGCCAGAATATCCCGGCCGCGATGACACCAATACCGATGGCAGTCAGCGCGACCGGGAACAACAGGCTGTCGCGGAAGACCGAGTACGACAGGTGCCCCAGATAGCCGGCAATCCCCAAGCCGCCAAATACGGCAAACACGCGCCGCGACAAGGCCGCGCCGATACCGATCATCAGCACATTGATCAGGCAATACACCAGCTTGCCGAATTCGCTGCCCGAGTCCATGCTGCTCAAGCCGCCCCAGAAAGCCAGCACACCCCACAGGTACAGCCAGAAGGCGTAATCCTTCGCGCTGCGCGTGCGCAGGTCGATCCACAGCGCGACCAGCGTCATCGCCAGGCCGAACACGGTCGAAATGATTTTGCCTTCGTGCGAGAAGAAGCTGTAAGTATCGCCTCCCAGCAGCATGGGCACGATGTCCATGCTCATGTACCACAGCGTAACGGCAACCGGCATCACGGTGAACGGCAGGCGATAGCGCCACAGCGCCACGGCGCCGGCGGCCAATGTGGCCAGTTCCATGAAGATCCAGCGCCAGTCGATGTACTGGTGGAAGTCACGGTACGCCGGGTGGCGCCCCTCGGCCCAGTAACCCAGCATGTGCTGCAGACCATAGACTGCCAGCGGCACCAGCACCACGGCCAGCGCCGCCAGCAAGCCTGCCGGCAGCACCAGGCGCCGCGCCAGCATCCATTCGACGCCGCCGATGGCCGCGGCCATATAGCACAGGGAAATGCAGAAAAGTCCGCTGCCGCCGAACTGCTCCCAGCCGACGTTCATGAACAGCGACATGGCGCCGATTGCAATCAGGCCACCGAGATAATAGAGAATATGCGCCGGCTTGAATGCCGGGGTGTCCTGC
>NZ_JBFRDW010000403.1:0-5518 GCF_052113985.1 Pseudoduganella sp. RAF53_2
GTATTCCACTATGGGCGACGATTGCAAGCCGATAGAGTGACAATTCGCGAGTTTTGCCCCAGAGCATTTCTTGTATTATTTGATATCTTTACAAGAGCCTGGGAAGAGCGCATGAATAAAAAGTTGTTGGCGGGAGGCGTGCTGGCGGCGGTGGTGGTGGCGACGGCAGCCGGCATGTGGTGGATGAAGCGGCCCAATGCGCCGCGTCCGGCCGTGGGCGACGCGGTGATCGCGAACCCCAATGCGCCGTTCACCGTCAACAGTTGCCAGGCGCGCCTGCATGACGACCAGCCTGCGCTGGCCGTGATGTTCTCCGACGTCGTGGCCGAGGGCCAGCAGCTCGACCAGCTGATTGAAGTGATCGATCTCGGCGACGGCAAATCCACGCCGGCCGAATCCAAGCCCGACGAAGCAAGCCAGAAGGTAAAGGGCTCGTGGGTGGTGGCGGATAATCCCCATGTGCTGGTGTTCCCCTTTGTGAAAGCGGGCCACCGCTACAACATCAAGATCGGCCAGGCCATGGCGGGCAGCAATGGCCGCAAGCTGGCCGACGTGCACAAGTGCGAGGTGTTGAGCGACGAGATGGCGCCGTCCTTCTATTTCGCGAGCAAGGGCACGGTGCTGCCGGCCGGGCTGAATGGCGGCCTGCCGGTGGTGACGGTGAATATTCCCGAAGTCGATGTGGAATTCCTGCGCGTGGCGCCGGGCAAGATGCAGAAGTTCTTCGATCTGGTGTCCGGCCACCGCAGCAACAGTTCGGGTGAAGAGGACTACAGCGATTACTGGGAATCCCGCAATCACTTCAAAGGCCAGACCTACGGCTACCAGCTGAATGCACTGGAGGGCATTGCCGACAGCGTGTACAGCAACCGCTTCGTTACCAATGAGGTGAAGAACAGCCGCAAGGTCAGCTTCCTGCCGGTGGAAAAAATCACGGAGCTGAAGGACCCAGGCGTCTATGTGGCCGTGATGCGCCGTCCCGGCCACTTCCAGGACGATTACCAGGTCACCTATTTCTATGTCAGCGATATCGGCCTGCACTTGCGCCGCCAGGTCAAGCAGACCGACGTGTTCACCACCTCGCTCAAGTCCGGCAAGGCGCTGGGCGGCATCGATATCGAAGTGCTGGGCGAGGGCGGCAAAGTGCTCCAGCGCGGCAAGACCGAGGGCGATGGCCACGGCGTGCTGCCAGGCCTGCCGGATGCGGCGCAGCTGCTGATGGTCAGGCGCGACAAGGAAATGTCCGTGGTCCAGCTGCGTGAACCGGGCCTTGACCTGTCCGAATTCGATATCGGCGGCCACCTGCCGCGCRATGTGAAGCTGTTTGCATGGTCGGGACGCGATCTGTATCGTCCGGGCGAGAAGTTCACCGTGTCGCTGCTGGCGCGCAGCGCCGAGGGCACGGCCTTGCAGCCGGCGCCGGTGAAGGTCGAGTTGAAAAAGCCGGACGGCGAAACGGTCAATTCCAGCATGTGGCAGCCCAATGCGAAAACGCCGGGCTATCTGCAGCAGCGTATCGATCTGCCGCCGGATGCGGCCACCGGCAAATGGGCGCTGGAATTCCGCGCCGACCCGGCATCCAAACGTCCCGATGCGATCTATTCCTTCCAGGTGGAAGAGTTCCTGCCGGAGCGCATGAAGCTTACCCTGACCACCGATCAGGCGCCTTTGCCGCGCGATGCCGGCTCCTTCACGGTGGATGTGCAGGGCGATTATCTGTACGGCGCACCAGCCGCGGGCAACCGCCTGCTGGGTAACGTGGCGCAGGAGCGTGCCCGCAATCCCCTGCCAAAAGAATGGCCGGGCTTTATCTTTGGCGATGTGGCCGACGACAGCGCCAAGGCGCATGGCGAGCTGCCGGAAACCGCGCTCGATGACAGCGGCAAGGGCAGCGTGGAAGTGCCGGTGAAGAGCGATGCCCTGAGTTCTCCGCTGCGCGTGCGTGCCTCATTCAGCCTGCTGGAATCGGGCGGCCGTCCGGTGGTGCGTTCGGTGGAACGCCTGTGGTGGCCTGGTCCGCAGATGATCGGTATCCGTCCGGCCTTCGATGCCGATGTGGCGCGCGAAGGCAGCATGGCCGAATTCGAACTGGTGCGGGTGGACCCGGCCGGCAAATTCGTGCCGCTGAACGAAGCGGCCTTCCGCCTGGTGCGCGAAGACCGTCAATACTACTGGCGCTTCGATGCCGACCGTGGCTGGCATTCCGGCTATTCGGAAGCGGAGGAGACCGTACAGGCGGGCGCTGTGGCGCTGAAGGCCCGTGCCAAACTGACCCTGCCGGTGCAGTGGGGCCGCTATCGCCTGGAAGTGACCGACCCGGTCACCAAGCTGGTGGCGCGCTACCGCTTCTACGCCGGCTGGAATGCGCAGGACGCCGAGAACATCGGCAATCGTCCGGACCGCGTACGCGTGCAGCTGGAAGGTGCGCCGGCCAAGCCGGGCGGTGAAGTGAAGCTGAAAATCCTGCCGCCGCATGATGGCGAAGCGCTGGTGATGGTGGAAGCGGACAAGGTATTGTGGAGCACCCGCACATCCGTCAGCGTGGATGGCACCACCGTGACCATCCCGGTCGACAAGAACTGGAATCGCGCGGACATGTATGTGTCCACCGTGGTGTTCCGTCCCGGCAGCCAGGGCGACCGCGTGACGCCGGCGCGTGCCGTTGGCATGGCCTGGCTGCCGCTGGACCGCAGTGCGCGCAAGCTTAAGGTGAGCCTGACCGCACCGCCCCAGGTGGAGCCGGAAAAGCACATGACCGTCAAGGTCAAGGTGGATGGTGCGGCAGGCAAGGCGGCCATGGTGACCGTGTCCGCAGTGGATGTGGGCATCCTGAACATCACCAGCTTCAAGACGCCTGATCCGTTCGATTTCTTCTTCGGTAAGCACCGTTTCGGCCCTGAGCTGAGCGATATCTACGGCAAGCTGATTGAGCGCATGGACGGTACGCCGGGCAAGATCAAGTGGGGCGGCGACGCCGGCAAGCGCGATACGCGCAGCATGCCGAAGAAGGTCAAGCTGATCGACCTGTTCTCCGGTCCCGTGCAGCTGAATGCGAAAGGCGAGGCGGATATTCCGCTGGATATCCCGGACTTCAATGGCACCCTGCGACTGATGGCGGTAGCTTCGACGGCCGAATCCTACGGCAGCACGGACCGCGAAGTGACGGTGTCCGCGCCGATCGTGGCCGAGCTGGCGCTGCCGCGCTTCATCGGGCCTGGCGACAAGTCCACGCTGGCGCTGGATGTGACCAATATGATGCCGGGCGAGCAGGATATCTCCATCAAGCTCGATGCCGACCGTCTGCTGAAGGTGGCGGAGGGCGAACGCACACTGAAGCTGCCGACGCGCCAGCGCAAGATCCTGCGCTTCAATATTGAGCCGACCGAGCCTTATGGCCTGTCGCGCATTACGCTGGACGTGAAGACAGGCGGCGCCAAACCCGTGGTGTTGCATCGCGAATTCGCTCTGCAGATCCAGCCGCCGGTAGCGCGCGAACAGGACTCGGTGCGCCTGCGCATCGAGCCGGGCGCCACGCAGAAGCTGGATGCGGCCATGGTGGAACGCTTCTTCAAAGGCTCTGCCACCCTCAGCGTGACCATGTCGAACAAGCCGCCGCTCAATGTGCGCAGCATCGTCAAGGGCTTGCTGGACTATCCGTATGGCTGCCTTGAGCAGACCACCAGCGCGGCTTATCCGCATGTGCTGATCGACGAGGAGGGCGCCAAGGCAGTCGGCCTGGAGCCGCACACCCGTGAGCAGCGGGCACGCTTCATCGAGGGCGCGATCGGCCGTATCGCGGGCATGCAGGGCAGCGCGGGCGGCTTCCGCCTTTGGAGCGGCGATAGCGGCAGTTACGAAGCCTGGCTGACGCCTTATGTGACGGGCTTCCTGATGGATGCGCGCGAAGCCGGCTTCAATGTGCCGGAAGACATGACGAAAAAAGCGCAGCAGTGGATGACCGATAAGCTGAATGGCGCCGGCGGCCAGTTCCCAGGCCTGCCTGCCAACCTGAAGCCGGATGCGGAGGGGCGCTACGACTGGCGCGATTACGACCTGCTGCGCAACAGCCATCAGCGCTTCGCCGAGCTGGCGCATATTGGCTATATGCTGGCGCGTGACCAGAAAGCGTCGCTCGCTTCGCTGCGGCTGCTGTACGATCAGTACCGCGACCGCGCGCGCTCGCCGCTGCCGCTGGTTCATCTCGGTATCGCCTTGCAGCTGATGGGCGACGCCAAGCGCGGCGAGGCGGCCATCAACGAGGCCATGTCGCGTCCATACGGCATTCGTTCCAACTGGGACTGGGACTGGCTGGGCGACTATGGCACTGCAGTGCGCGACAATGCGCTGGCCTATGCACTGATGGTGCGCCACAAGGTCAGCCATCCGCAGCGCGAATCCCTGTTGATTGGCATGTCGGAGCGGCTGAACAACAAACACTATTACTCGACTCAGGAGCGCCTGGCGCTGTTCCTGGCTGCGCGGGCTGCCGGCGGCACGACCTCCGAGCCATGGCAGGCAGTGCTGAAAACCGGCGATACCAGCCAGTCGCTGAGCTCACAGGCCAGCGAAGTGCGCAGCATCGATCCGGCGCTGGCCGTGAAGGGCATCTCGATCGAGAACAAGGGCAAGAACCCGCTGTGGCTGGAAGTGGAAGCCAGCGGCTATCCACTCAAGGCGCCGGTGGCGAGCACCGACAAGATGACGCTGGAACGCCACTGGTTCAACGTGAACGGCAAGCCGTGGACGGGTGGCCAACTGAAAGTGGGCGACATGCTGTTGGTGCGCGTGACGGCGAAATCGAAGCAGCCCATTGAGGATGCGATGATCGTCGACCACATTCCGGCCGGTCTGGAAGTGGAGAATCTGAACCTGTCGCAAGGCCCGCAGGCCGGTGATTTCGAGGTCGAAGGCTTCAACCTGGCGCAGTCCATGGCCGATGAACGCATCAAGCATACGGAGTATCGTGACGACCGCTTCGTCGCGGCAGTGCGGCTGAACGACAATCCGATCCGCCTGTTCTATATGCTGCGCGTGGTGACGCCGGGCCGCTTCAGCGTGCCGGGCACCTTCGCGGAAGACATGTACCGTCCGGGCATCCGTGCATACGGCCCGTCGCCTGAAGCGGTGACCGTGGTCGATCCGCGCGGAGCAGGGAAATAGCGGCCATGGCCTGGCTGCGCGCCCATCCGCTGCGCGCAGCCCTGGCTGGCCTGCTGACTTTCCTGCTGCTGCTTGACCAGTTGTTCCCGCCACCGCTGCCGCGCGACATGCCCGGTCTGCTGGTGGTGGCGCGTGACGGCGAGCCTTTGCGCGGCTGGCCGGATGCCGATGGCGTATGGCGCATTCCGGTCAAACCGGAGCAAGTCTCGCCCCGTTATCTGGAATCGCTGCTGGCGTATGAGGACCGTTGGTTCTACTGGCATCCGGGCGTCAATCCAGTGGCCATGCTGCGCGCGGGCTGGCAATGGATTACGCAAGGGCATATCGTGTCCGGCGGCTCCACGCTGAGCATGCAGGT
>NZ_JBFRDW010000404.1:0-5481 GCF_052113985.1 Pseudoduganella sp. RAF53_2
TGGCCATGATGCCTTCCAGGCTGTCGTACTCCTGCAGCCACTTGAGCGCCGTTTTCGGGCCGCACTTGGCCACGCCCGGCACGTTGTCGACAGTGTCGCCGATCAGGGTCAGGTAATCGATGATGCGGTTGGGCGGCACGCCGAACTTGGCCAGCACGCCGGCTTCGTCCAGCTTCTCGTTGGTCATGGTGTTGATCAGAGTGACCTTGGGCGTGACCAGCTGGGCCAGGTCCTTGTCGCCGGTGGAAATGATCACTTCCATGCCGTTCTTTTCAGCGTCGACCGACAGAGTGCCGATCACGTCGTCGGCTTCCACACCGTCCACCATCAGGATCGGCCAGCCCATGGCGCGCACCGCTTCGTGGATGGGTTCAATCTGCAGGCGCAGATCGTCCGGCATCGAGGCGCGCGTGGCCTTGTATTCCGGGTACATATCATCGCGGAAGGTCTTGCCCTTGGCGTCGAACACGCAGGCAATGTAAGCGGCGGGGAAATCGGCGCGCAGCTTGCGCAGCATATTGACCATGCCGTGCATGGCGCCGGTGGGGTAACCGTCCGGGCTGCGCAGGTCGGGCAGCGCGTGGAATGCGCGGTAGAGATAACTGGAACCGTCGACTAACAGCAGGGTAGTTTGCATAGAGCGGAAATATGGGGCCTGTGGCGGAAAATTCAATATTCCATTATCGCAGAGTTTTGGCTGGCAGCTTTTGGTCAGTTTGTTACAATGAACCTTATAACAAACCACGCGAACACCCCATCATGCGCGCTTCCGCCCTCACCCTGGCCCTGTCCCTCGTGGCAACTGCCGCTGTCGCCCAACAGGCGCCCAGCAAGGCGCCGCCCCAGCTCGAACAAATCGAGGAAGTGGACAACCCGATCACGGTGACCACCAAGCCAGGCAGTGACAAGCAAGTGCAAGAGAAGCGCGAAGGCGGCCGCATCACCGAATCCAYGGTGAAAAGCGGCAAGAGCGTGTACACGGTCAACCACCGTCCGCCGGCCGGCACGGCCATGCCCGGCGACACCATGGGCCAAGCCATCCGCGGCCCTGCCTGGACCGTGATGGAGTTCGATATCGCCGCCAAGAAGAAAAAGCGCAGCGCAGAAAATGCCGCTGCCGAGGATGCCGCCGAGGCGCCTCCGCCGCCGCCTGCCGCGCCAGCTTCGAAATAGGCCCCATCGACTCATTTAACCTGGTTGCTCATGGCAGTTTTTACTCCCGTCACGTTGGACGACGTACGCCAATGGATTCCGCAATTCCCTCTTGGCAAGGCCCTGGCGCTGAAAGGCATCGCCTCCGGCATCGAAAACAGTAATTTTTTTCTCAGTACCGAACGCGGCGAGTATGTACTCACCCTCTTCGAGAACCTGAGTTTTGAACAACTGCCCTTCTACCTCGAACTGATGCGCCACCTGGCTCAGCACGGCGTGCTGGTGCCCGATCCGGTGCCGAACGCGGAGGGCGCCCTGTGCGTGCCGCTGCAAGGCAAGCCGGCCGCCATCGTCTCCAAACTGGAAGGCAGCTCGCAGATGGACCCGCAGCCCGTGCATTGCGCGGAAGTGGGCGCCATGCTGGCGAAGATGCATCTGGCGGGACAGGACTTCCCCCTGCAGCAGCCCAATCTGCGCGGCATCGACTGGTGGCATGAAGCCGTACCGGCCGTGCTGCCCTTCCTGAAACCGGACGAAGCCCAGTTGCTGCGCGAGGAAATGRCCTTCCAGGACGCCTTCCACGCGGACACGAACTACGCGGCCCTGCAGCAAGGCCCGGTGCATGCCGATCTGTTCCGCAACAACGTGATGTTTGACGGCGAGCGTCTGACCGGCTTCTTTGACTTCTACTTTGCCGGCTGCGATACCTGGCTGTTCGACGTGGCGGTGACGGTCAACGACTGGTGCATCGACCTGAACACGGGTGTGCTGGACGTGGCCCGCGTGCGCGCCATGCTGGACGCCTACCACGCGGTGCGTCCCTTCACGGCTGCGGAGCAGGATGCCTGGCAAGCCTGCCTGCGCGCCGGCGCCCTGCGCTTCTGGCTGTCGCGCCTGTACGACCTGCACCTGCCGCGTGAAGCCGAGCTGCTGACGCCGCACGACCCCGGCCATTTCGAACGCATTCTGCGCGAACGCATTGCCGTGGCGGCACCGGTGCTGGCGCCATGAACAAGCTGCCCGCCAGCGCCGGTTGGGATTGGATCAGACAAGGCTTCGCGCTGTTCCGCCAGCAGCCGGGCGGCCTGTTCATGATCCAGATCGCCTATATGCTGATGTTTGTCGTGCTCGGTCTGATCCCGATTCTGGGCCAGATCGTGCCGGTTGCGCTGGCGCCCGTGTTCAGCGCCATCTTCCTGCAGGCCTGCCTGAACATCGACCGCGGCGCGCGCATCGAACCGCGCCTGCTGCCGCAAGGCTTCCGTGCGCCGGGCGTGCCGACGCTCGTGCTGCTGGGCCTGCTCTACATTATGATCGCGGCCATCGCGCTGGGCATTTCCATGCTGGCCGACGGCGGCGCCCTGCTCAAGATGGTGACCGAAGGCGGCCAGCCGGACCCGAAAGAACTGGCCGAGTCCGGCATCGGCGGCGCGCTCTTGCTGGCCATGCTGATCTATCTGCCCGCCATGATGGCTTTCTGGTTCACGGTGCCGCTGGTGAGCTGGCAGCACATGGGCCTGTTCAAAGCCCTGTTCTACAGCTTTTTCTCGGTGTGGCATGCGCTGAAAGCCTTCCTGGTTTTCCTGCTCAGCCTGTTCGGCATCCTGCTGCTGTCGGTGCAGCTGATCCTGCTGCTGTTCGGTGCGGGCGGTGTGGGCACCATCCTCATGCTGATGCTGTGGATGATGCTGATCATCCTGATCCACTGCGCCTTGTACGCCAGCTATCGCCAGGTGTTCGGCGCGCCGGAGGAGCTGCCGCCGGTATAATGGCGGGATGCAAAATCTTCTCCACAACCTCAATCCCGAACAGCTCCAAGCCGTTACCCTGCCGTCCCAAAATGCCCTGATCCTGGCTGGCGCCGGATCGGGCAAGACGCGCGTGCTGACTACCCGCATCGCCTGGCTGATCCAGACCGGACAGGTTTCGCCGGCCGGGATACTGGCGGTTACCTTTACCAACAAGGCGGCGAAAGAAATGCTGACCCGCCTGTCGGGCATGTTGCCAATCAATACACGCGGCATGTGGRTCGGCACCTTCCACGGCCTGTGCAACCGCCTGCTGCGCACCCACTACCGCGACGCCGCCCTGCCCCAGACGTTCCAGATTCTCGACACGCAAGACCAGCTGTCGATGATCAAGCGCCTGCTGAAGGCGAACAATATCGATGATGAGAAGTTTCCGCCGAAAACGGTGATGTACTTCATCAACAACAACAAGGACCAGGGCCTGCGCGCCTCGGCGGTGGAAGCCTACGACGCCATGGAACGCAAGCTGGTCGAGCTCTACCAGCTGTACGACGATCAGTGCCAGCGCGAAGGCGTGGTCGATTTCGCCGAGCTGCTGCTGCGTACCTACGAGCTGCTGTCGCGCAATCAGCCGCTGCGCGAGCACTACCAGCAGCGCTTCCGCCATATCCTGGTGGACGAATTCCAGGATACCAACAACTTGCAGTACGCCTGGCTGAAGCTGATGGCGGGCCACCAGTCGCAGTTCGGTGGCGCCCTGTTTGCCGTGGGCGACGACGACCAGAGCATCTACGCCTTCCGCGGCGCCAACGTCGGCAATATGCAGGCGTTTGAAAGCGAGTTCCAGGTCGGGAACCTGATCAAGCTGGAACAGAACTATCGCTCGCACGGTCACATCCTGGATGCGGCCAATCTGCTGATCGCGAATAACAGCCGCCGCCTCGGCAAGAATCTGCGCACCGACGCCGGCCACGGCGAACAGGTACGTGTGTACGAGGCTTCCTCCGATTTGCAGGAAGCGCAGTGGATCATCGAGGAAGCCAAGAGTCTGGTGGCGGAAGGCGCCTTGCGTTCCGAGATCGCCATCCTGTACCGCTCCAATGCACAATCGCGCGTGATCGAACACGCCCTGTTCTCGGCCGGCCTGCCCTACCACGTGTACGGCGGCCTGCGCTACTTCCAGCGCGCCGARGTCAAGCACGCCATCGCCTATCTGCAGCTGATGGACAATCCGCACAATGATTCGGCCTTCCTGCGCGTGGTGAATTTCCCGGCGCGCGGCATCGGTGCGCGCACGATTGAGCAATTGCAGAACGCGGCCGAAACTTACGGTATTTCGCTGTATGCCGCCGTGCCTTATATGGTCGGCAAGGCGGGCAGCGCGCTCGGCTCGTTCACGAAATTAATTGAAGGCGTGCGCTTCGAAACGCAGCAAATGGCGCTGCCGGAACTGGTGCGCATCACGCTGGAATCGTCCGGCCTGCTGCAGCATTACCAGAACGAGAAGGAAGGCGCGGACCGCATCGAAAACCTGGAGCAGATGGTGTCGGCGGCCAGCCAGTTCGTGTCGGAAGAAGGCTTCGGACAAGGCGCGCCTGCGCACCTGGGCCCGGCCGCACAAGCTGCGTCCGGCGCGCAGGTAGTGGTGGCCGATGGCGTCGAAATCCTCGATGCCGATGCACCGCTGGCAACCGTGATGTCGCCATTGTCCGCCTTCCTGTCGCATGCTTCGCTGGAAGCGGGCGACAACCAGGCGCAAGCCGGCCAGGACGCGCTGCAGCTGATGACCGTGCACTCGGCCAAGGGCCTGGAATTCGACAACGTCTTCATCACCGGCCTGGAAGAAGGCCTGTTCCCGCACGAAAGTTCATCGAAGGAAGACGGCGGCGTGGAAGAGGAACGCCGCCTGATGTACGTGGCCATCACGCGCGCCCGCAAGCGGCTGTACATGTCCTTCTGCCAGACCCGCATGCTGCACGGCCAGACGCGCTACAACATGAAGTCGCGCTTCTTCGACGAACTGCCGGAGGAGTCCCTGAAGTGGCTGTCGCCGCGCGTGCAGCCAAGCTGGTTCGGCGGCTCGCGCCGTTCCGCCTGGGATGAGATGCCATCCGTGCCGTCGGCGGATAATCAGCTGGCCGCACGCATCAACCAGAAGTCGGGCGGCACCGGCTGGCGCATCGGCGAGTCGGTGGCGCACGCCAAGTTCGGCGAGGGGGTGATCATCAATATCGAAGGCAGCGGTGCGAACTGCCGCGCGCAGATCAACTTCGGCGCGGTCGGCATCAAGGTGCTCGACCTGTCCGTCGCCAAGCTGGAACGGATTTAACTGGCGGTCCTGCCCCGGCCAAGAACTTTCAACAGCTGGGGCGGCACCTTGCCGTCCACGATCTTTGTGCTCAACTTGGGCAGCGGATGCACGATGCCGTCATTGATCACGCCGACGATCAGCCATTCCTCGCCCACCTTTACCGAGAAGTCCCACACGCCCTCGCAGCTGGTGCCGGACATGGCGCCGGAACTGGTCATCATCGTAATGGTCGGCGTCGCCTCGCCGCGCCACCAGGACGAGGTTTCAATC
>NZ_JBFRDW010000405.1:0-5480 GCF_052113985.1 Pseudoduganella sp. RAF53_2
GTCCGACGCCGGCAAAAAAGTCCAGGTGATCGGTATCGGTATCGATTCTCCAACCAATATTGCCGATTTTGCGAAGAAATTTAATATTGCCTACCCGGTGTATGTCGCCGGCATGAGTGGCACCGACTTGTCGCGGCAGTTCGGCAATGCCCAGGGCGGCCTGCCATTTACCGTCCTGATCGGCGCAGAYGGCCAGGTGAAGAAGACTTACCTGGGCCGCTTGAAATTTGATCAGCTAAAAGCGGATTTAGCAAATTTATAATCGTCCCAATTAAGCAACAACCTCCCTTGCAATATAGCTAACGCGATGTGTAGCATACGCATCGTCGGTTATTTCTTTTAAGCAAGAAACGACATTTAACTATATTAATATCTTCAGGGAGTAATTGTATGTTTAAAAAGCTGGCTGCCATCGGGTTGGTCCTGGCGCTCACCGGTTGCGCCTCCGGCGTCAAAGTCGCCGATAACGCCCATCGCCAATTCATCACCACTCAACCGGCCAACGCCATTTCGATCAGCCTGACGGACGATGCCAAGAAAAAGCTGTCCGACAACATGAAGTTCAATCAGACCGCCCTGCTGGAGCAGGTTAAACGCGCGCTGACTGCCAAGAACATGCTGAACGAGAACCAGGCTGGCCCGATGAACACCATCGAAATCGTGGTCAAGGACATGCGCGTGCGTTCCAGCTTTACCGCTGTGATGTTCGGCTTCATGGCGGGCAACGACAGCCTGACTGGCGACGTGGTCCTGAAAGACGTGCAAGGCAAGGAACTGAACCGTTTCGAAGTCAGCGCTTCCTATGCGCTGGGTGGCCTGGCTGGTGGCCAGGACGAGTCGCGCATGAACTGGCTGTACGAAAAATTCGCTGAGCACACCGTCGAAAACCTGGGCGGCACCGCGAAAAACTAAGTTACCAAATCAGCAAAGTGCGCTCCCGTAGCGCACTTTTATTTTTTATCGAACGTGCGTTCTATTCGCTGCCAGCAATCTATTTCTCTTGCCAATGCCCGGACTTGGCGGCAAAATGCGGAACTTTCGCGGAAAATGGTCAGGGAAACATGGCAAAAAACTTGCTGCTCCTTAATGGCCCCAACCTGAATTTGTTGGGGACGCGCGAGCCGGAAATCTACGGAGCCACTACACTGGCGGATGTGGAACAGGCAGCGCAAGCACAAGCTGCAGCAGGGGGCGCTACCCTATCCAGTTTCCAAAGTAACCATGAAGGCGCGTTGATCGATCGCATCCATGCCGCACGCGGCGAGGGTGTAGACTTCATCGTGATCAATCCGGGCGGCTACACCCACACCAGCGTCGCGCTGCGCGATGCATTGGCCGGGGTCGCCATACCGTTTGTTGAAGTACACATATCGAATATTTATCGGCGTGAAGAGTTCCGCCACCATTCTTTCCTGAGCGCAATCGCGCAGGGCACGATCTGCGGCCTGGGTATCGAGGGATACCGTTTTGCCATCGACTTTGCTCTAAAAAGCAGTTAATCTACGCGATCTGCGCTTATTTGGCGCGATGTCTCCCATAAGGCGACTTCGCTCAGAACAACCAACAGAACAAAGATACACAGGGAGCCACAATATGGATCTACGCAAGCTGAAGACGCTGATTGACCTGGTCGCAGAGTCGGACATCGCCGAACTGGAAGTCACCGAAGGCGAAAGCAAAGTACGCATCGTCAAGTCCGGCGGTCTGGCACAAAACCAAATGGTCATGATGCCGCCGCAGGCACCTGTGCACTATGCACCGGCTGGCGCGCCAATGGCCGCACCGGCTGCCGCACCTGCCGCTGCTGTCCCAGCTGCAGCCGAACCGACTGGCCACGTGGTCAAGTCGCCGATGGTCGGCACCTTCTACCGCGCTTCCGCTCCAGGCAACCCACCATTCGTTGAAGTGGGCGCCACCGTCAAGGAAGGCGATACCCTGTGCATCATCGAAGCGATGAAGCTGCTGAACGAGATTGACTCGGACAAAGCAGGCACCATTACCCAAATCCTGGTGGAAAACGGCCAGCCGGTCGAATTCGGCCAGCCGCTGTTCGTCATCGGCTAATAGCGGGCTATGGCTGCTGCCGACGACACTGCGGCCAGCCTCTCCTCTTCTTCATTGAGCGCCCGGCCCGACCGGGCGCCCGCAAACATAGAATCTGCCATGTTTGAAAAAATCCTCATTGCCAATCGCGGGGAAATCGCACTGCGCATTCAGCGCGCGTGCCGCGAAATGGGCATCAAGACCGTGGTCGTGCACTCCGAAGCCGACCGCGACGCCAAGTATGTGAAGCTGGCCGACGAATCGGTCTGCATCGGCCCTGCGCCTTCGGCCCAGTCTTATCTGCAAATGCCGGCGATCATCTCGGCTGCGGAAGTGACCGACGCGGAAGCGATCCACCCAGGCTATGGCTTCCTGTCCGAGAACGCGGACTTCGCCGAGCGCGTGGAGAAATCCGGCTTCGTCTTCATTGGCCCGCGCGCCGATTCCATCCGCATGATGGGCGATAAAGTGTCCGCGAAACAGGCGATGATCAAGGCCGGCGTGCCTTGCGTGCYGGGTTCCGAAGGCGCCCTGCCGGAAGATCCGAAAGCCATCGTGCAGATTGCACGCAAGGTCGGCTATCCGGTCATCATCAAGGCGGCAGGCGGCGGCGGTGGCCGTGGCATGCGCGTGGTACACACCGAAGCAGCCCTGCTGAACGCGGTCACCATGACCAAGAGCGAAGCCGGTGCCGCTTTCGGCAATCCTGAAGTCTATATGGAGAAGTATCTGGAAAATCCGCGCCACGTGGAAATCCAGATCCTGGCCGACGAACACAAAAACGCCGTATGGCTGGGCGAGCGCGATTGCTCCATGCAGCGCCGTCACCAGAAAGTGATCGAAGAAGCGCCAGCACCAGGCATCCCACGCAAGCTGATCGAAAAGATCGGTGACCGTTGCGCCGAAGCCTGCCGCAAGATCGGCTACCGCGGCGCCGGTACCTTCGAGTTCCTATATGAGAACGGCGAGTTCTACTTCATCGAGATGAACACCCGCGTGCAGGTTGAGCACCCAGTGACCGAAATGATCACCGGTATCGACATCGTGCAGGAGCAGATCCGCATCGCTGCGGGCGAGAAGCTGCGCTTCCGCCAGCGCGACGTGATGCTGTCCGGCCACGCCATCGAGTGCCGCATCAACGCCGAAGACCCGTTCAAGTTCACCCCGTCGCCAGGCCGCATCACTGCGTGGCATACGCCGGGTGGCCCAGGCATTCGTGTAGACTCCCATTCGTATGCTGGCTACTTCGTGCCGCCTAATTACGACTCGATGATCGGCAAGGTGATCGCCTACGGTGCGACCCGCGAGCAGGCTATCCGCCGCATGCAGATCGCGCTGTCGGAAATGGTGGTCGAGGGCATCCAGACCAACATCCCGCTGCACCGCGAGCTGATGGTGGATGCGCGCTTCATCGAAGGCGGCACCAACATTCACTATCTGGAACAACGACTGGCAGAAATGCCTAAAGCAGGTACTTAAGAAATGAGCTGGACTGAAATTGTCATCGAAGTAGCACGCGACCATGCGGAGGCTTTGTCCGACGCGCTGATGGAAGTGGGCGCGCTGTCGGTGTCGGTGGAGGATGCCGATGAAGGCACCGACGCCGAGAAACCCCTGTTCGGCGAGCCGGGCATGGAACCGAAAGAAGCGGCGTGGGATCACAGCCGCGTCGTAGCGTTGACCGATGACGATGCCGACCAGGCTGCGATCGTGGCGGAAGCTGCCGCCGCGATCCAGCTGGCGGAAGTCCCCAAGTTCACGACCCGCAAAGTCGAGGATGAAGACTGGGTGCGCCTGACGCAATCCCAGTTCGACCCTATCCATATCGGTAAAAACATCTGGGTCGTGCCGAGCTGGCACGAAGCGCCTGATCCCAAGGCGCTGATCCTGGAACTGGACCCGGGCCTGGCTTTCGGCACGGGTTCGCATCCGACCACGCGCCTGTGCATGGAATGGCTGGAAGCGCATCCGGCGCCCGGCAAGACCGTGCTCGATTACGGCTGCGGTTCCGGCATTCTGGCCATGGTGGCGCGCAAGCTGGGCGCCTTCCCGGTGGCGGGTGTGGATATCGATCCACAGGCAATCGAGTCGGCTTACGATAATTCTACGCGCAATAATGTGCAGGATATCCAGTATTACGTGCCGGATGATTTTGCCGAGTCGCCGTTTGCTTCGCAGCGTTTCGACATCGTGGTCGCCAATATTCTTTCTTCGCCACTGAAGCTGATGGCGCCGATGCTGTCCGGCCGCGTGGCCGATGGCGGCGCGCTGGTGCTGTCCGGCGTGCTGGCACGCCAGGCGGAAGAAGTGGCCGCAGCTTACGCTCCCTTCATCAAGATGGGCGTGTGGGCTGAACACGATGGCTGGGTGTGCCTGTACGGCCGCCTGGGCAGCGATACCGTTCCATCTCCACGCTAAGGTAGCACTCCGCTACGCATGGCGCTCGCCACCAAATGCCCCCACTGCAATACGGTCTTCCGCGTCGCGGCTGACCAGTTGAAGCTGCGAGGGGGCATTGTCCGTTGCGGCGCCTGTAATGAAGTCTTCGACGGCAACGCGGCCCTGGTCGAACCTGCGGCCAAGCCAACGCCCGTTATTCCCGAAGTCGTCGTCACCCCGGCATCGGCAGCCGCCGACTATATCCACGGCGAGCCGCTCGACTTCGATCTCGACGCCCTCGACACCGACGAACCCCTCATCCAGTCGGACGAAGACCTCGCCGCATCAACGGCCTCCGTTGACGAACTGCTGTCCGGCATCGAGCTGGATTTCGACGACGAACCACCTGCCGCCGCGCCGGACGCGGGGCGCGAGCCAGCCACGCCACCCGCCGAGCAATCCCCCGCACCCGCAGCCAAGCGCTGGTTAGCAACCTCCGCCCCTCCTGCCGCGCCCTTCTCGGCCACTGCCGCGCCAGAGCGCGAGCTAGTGGAAGCCGAGGACGCAGCCCCGCCTGCGCCAAAGGCCACGCGCGACACCGCGCCTGAGCCGGCGTCCGAGCCCGAGTCCGAGCCAGTGTGGCAGCCAGCAGCATCCGAGCCGGAGCAGCGGGCCGAGGCGTGGTCGGCTCACGAGTTGGCGCGCGAGCCGGATGTTGCATCTGAGCCGGAGCACGAACTGGCGCACGATTCTGAGGGCACGCCTGAACCTGAGCCAACGGCAGAGGGCGCGCTTGAGCCAGAGCCAGCGGCTGACGACGCTGCGCCGGAGCCGCATCAGCCACATGCCGCTGATGCCGAGTCGCCGGCCGCCGACGTGGACGCTGCGTTCGAGGCGGAGCCTCGCGCCAAGCCGGATTTGCCGGCCGCCGAGAGCGCGTACGAGGCCGAGCTGCCTGAAGCACCGTCGCTGGCCGACGCCCATGGCCGCATCGAGCCGAGTTTCGATACGCCCCAGGAACACATCGTCGCCGCCGCACTGGATGACCTGCACCACTT
>NZ_JBFRDW010000406.1:0-5474 GCF_052113985.1 Pseudoduganella sp. RAF53_2
CGGCGACGCAGCGGCTGGCCAGACGGCTGGCGCGGCGGGCGGCGGTGGACACCACCATCGCGATGGCGCAGCGGCCGGTAACGCGGGCGCTGACGCGGCCGGCGCACGCGGTGCGGGCGCTCCTGCCGGCGGCGCGAACGCGGCGTCGAGCGACGAAGGCCGCCGTGCGCGTGAAGCTGCGGGTGTACCGACAACGCCGGAATCGCCGGCTGAAGGCGCGAGCCGCCAGCGCGCTGCAACCGGCGATGCGGCCACGCCTGACGACGCGGCGAAAGCCGAGCGCCGCCGCCGCTGGCAGGAACGCCAGCAGCAAGGACAGGGCACGCAGCAGCCTGCGCAGGGAGGTGGCGCGCGATGAGTCCTTCCGCGCCATTCATCAAGCGTCCGGTAGCGACCTCGCTGCTGATGCTGGCGATCGTGCTGGCAGGCTTGGTGGGCTTCAAGTTCCTGCCGCTGTCCGCACTGCCGCAAGTCGATTTCCCCACGATTCAGGTACAAACGCTGTACCCCGGCGCCAGTCCGGAAGTGATGGGCCAGACCGTTACCGCGCCGCTGGAACGCCAGTTCGGCCAGATGGCCGGCCTGTCGCGCATGAGTTCCACCAGCGCCGCCGGCGTTTCCATCATCACCCTGCAATTCGGCCTCGGACAAACCCTGGACGTGGCCGAGCAGGAAGTGCAGGCCGCCATCAACGCCGGCTCCAGCCTGCTGCCGACCGATCTGCCTGCGCCGCCGGTCTACGCCAAGGTCAACCCGGCCGACGCGCCGGTGATGACGCTGGCCATCACTTCCGACACCATGCCGCTGACGGAAGTGCAAAACATCGTGAATACCCGCCTGGCCCTGAAAATCAGCCAGGTCACCGGCGTCGGCCTGGTCACCCTGAGCGGCGGCCAGCGTCCCGCCGTGCGCATTCAGGCCGATACGCAATCGCTGGCCAGCTACGGCCTGGGCCTCGACACCCTGCGTACCGCCATCGCCGCCGCCAACGCCAACAGCGCGAAAGGCAGCTTCGACGGCCCAACCCGCGCCTTCTCGATCAACGCCAACGACCAGCTGGTCACGGCCGCGGATTACAAGAACCTGATCATCGCCTACCGCAACGGCGCGCCGGTGCGTCTGGCGAATGTGGCACAGGTGGTGGACAGCGCGGAAAACGTCAAGCTGGGCGCCTGGTCCGGCATGAAGCCCGCGATCATCCTGAACGTGCAGCGCCAGCCCGGCGCCAACGTGATCGCCACCGTGGACGCCATCAAGAAGCGCCTGCCCGAGCTGCAATCGGGCCTGCCCGCCGCGCTGCGCGTGGACATCCTGAGCGACCGCACCACCGGCATTCGCGCCTCCGTCGAACACGTGGAGATCGAACTGGTGCTGGCCGTGGTACTGGTGGTGCTGGTGATTTTCGCCTTCCTGCATAGCCTGCGCGCCACCGTGATCGCCAGCCTGGCCGTTCCGATTTCGCTGATCGGCACCTTTGGCGTGATGTACCTGCTGGGCTACAGCCTGAATAACCTCAGCCTGATGGCGCTGACCATTGCCACCGGCTTCGTGGTCGACGATGCGATCGTGATGATCGAAAACATCTCGCGCTATATCGAGGAAGGCGAGAAGCCGATGGAGGCCGCACTGAAAGGCGCCACGCAGATCGGCTTCACCATCATTTCCCTGACCGTGTCCCTGATCGCCGTGCTGATTCCGCTGCTGTTCATGGGCGACGTGGTGGGCCGCCTGTTCCGCGAATTCGCGGTGACGCTGGCCATCACCATCCTGATTTCGGCAGTCGTGTCGCTGACGCTGGTGCCCATGATGTCCGGCCGCTGGCTGAAGAGCCACGCCAACGACGCACCGGGCAGCGTCGGTGCGCGCATCCAGCGCGGCTTCGACAAGGTGATTCATCACTACGACCGCAGCCTGATCTGGGTGTTCGATCACCAGGGCCTGACCCTGCTGATCGCATTGGCCACCCTGGTGCTGACGGCGCTGCTCTACATCCTGATTCCGAAAGGCCTGTTCCCGACGCAGGATACCGGCCAGCTGCAAGTGCGTATCGAAACCTCGCAAGCCGTGTCCTACGCGCGCATGGCGGATTTGCAGCAGGAAGCGGCCCGCGTGCTGCTGAAAGATCCCGATGTGCAGTCGCTCAGCTCCGTGGTCGGCGTGGATGCAGCCAACAACTCCATGCTGCACACGGGCCACATGCTGATCAACCTGAAGAAGAGCCACGACAAGCAGGAAGAGATCATGACCCGCATGCGCCGCAATGTGTCGGCCATCCCGGGCGTGAACATCTATCTGCAGCCGACGCAGGATCTGACCATCGACGCCGAATCCGGCCCGACGCAATACCGTGTCTCGCTGGAAGGAGCGGACAACGCCACCGTTACGCAATGGGCCAACAAGCTGGCCGAGCGCATGGCGACCAAGAAGCAGTTGCGCAATGTGGTGTCCGACGCCGGCGCAACGGGCGCGGCGGCGTACGTGAACATCGACCGCGACACGGCATCGCGCTTGTCCGTCACGGCCGCCAATATCGACGACGCCCTGTACAGCGCCTTCGGCCAGCGCATCGTGTCGACCATCTTCACCGAGACGAATCAGTACCGCGTGATTCTGGAGGCGCGCCAGGATGGTCTGAGCACGCCCGATGCGCTGGGTAATCTGCAAATCCGCACCGGCAGCGGCAAGGCGACACCGTTGTCCGCCGTGGCCTCGGTAACGGAAAAGCCGGCGCCGCTGCAGATCACGCACGTGGCGCAGTATCCTGCGACCACGCTGGGCTTCGACGCTGCATCCGGCGTGGCGCTGGGCGATGCGGTGGATGCGATCCGCGAAGCTGCCAAGGATATTCAGCTGCCGGCCTCCGTCACGCTGACCTTTCTCGGCGCGGCGGGCGCGTATCAGAACTCGCTGAGCAACCAGCTGTGGCTGATTCTGGCCGCCGTGGTCTGCGTCTACATCGTGTTGGGCGTGCTGTATGAGAGCTATATCCACCCATTGACCATTCTGTCCACGCTGCCTTCGGCGGGCGTGGGCGCCTTGCTGGCGCTGATGCTTACGGGGCAGGAGCTGGGCGTGATCGGCATCATCGGCATCATCCTGCTGATCGGTATCGTGAAGAAGAACGCGATCATGATGATCGACTTCGCCATCGAGGCGGAGCGCGAGGAGAAGAAACCGCCACAGGAAGCGATCCACCAGGCCGCGCTGCTGCGCTTCCGCCCCATCATCATGACCACGCTGGCTGCGCTGTTTGCCGCTGTGCCGCTGATGTTCGGCTGGGGTGAAGGCGCTGAACTGCGCCGTCCGCTGGGCCTGTCGATCTTCGGTGGCCTGATCGTCAGCCAGATGCTCACGCTGTACACGACGCCGGTGATTTACCTCGGCTTCGACCGCCTGGCGCAGCGCTGGCACAATCGCGCCGCGCGCAAGGAACAGGCGAGCGGGGAGGGGGCTGCACCATGAATTTGTCCGAGCCCTTTGTCCGGCGTCCGATTGCTACGGTCCTGCTGACGATCGGGATCGCGCTGGCGGGTATCGCGGCTTTCTTCGTGTTGCCGGTGTCGCCTCTGCCCCAGGTCGATTATCCATCGATCTCGGTCAGCGCCAGCCTGCCGGGCGCCAGTCCGGACACCATGGCGTCCAGCGTGGCAACGCCGCTGGAGCGCCGGCTGGGCGTGATTGCGGGCGTTAACGAGATGACGTCCAACTCGGGCAGCGGCTCCAGCCGCATCAACCTGCAGTTCGACCTGACGCGCCAGATCGATTCCGCCGCACGTGAAGTGCAGGCGGCGATCAATGCCACCCGCGTCGATCTGCCATCCACGCTGAAGCAGAATCCGACCTACCGCAAGGCCAATCCTTCCGACGCGCCGGTCATCATTCTGGCGCTGACGTCGCCGACCCGCCGCCCGGGCCAGATTTACGAAGCTGTGTCCAATATCGTGTCGCAGAAGCTGGCGCAGGTGAAGGGCGTGGGCGACGTGGAAATCGGCGGCGGCTCGCTGCCTGCCGTGCGCGTGGAACTGGTGCCGTTTGCGATGAACAAATACGGCGTGTCGTCGGAAGACGTGCGCGCCGCCATTCAGGCCAGCAATGCCAATCGCCCCAAGGGCGCGATCGAAGGCGATGAGCGCCGCCTGCAAATCTACTCGGGCCATGGCGACACCGACAAGCGCCCAATGGCGGCCGATTACCGTAACCTCGTCGTGGCATGGCGTGAAGGCGCGCCGATCCGCCTGAGCGACGTGGCGACCGTCAGCGATGGCGCGGAAAACCGCAACACGCTGGGCCTGTACAACGGCGAACCGGCGGTGATCGTGCTGATCACGCGCCAGCCGGGCGCCAATGTGATCGAAACGGTGGACAGCGTACGCGAACTGCTGCCGCAGCTGCGCGCCCAGCTGCCGCAGGACATCAAGCTGGAAGTGGCGTCCGACAGTACCAACTCGATCCGCTCTTCGCTGCACGAAATCGAAGCCACACTGATCATTTCGATCGTCCTGGTGGTGCTGGTGGTGAGCGCCTTCCTGCGCAGTGCGCGCGCAACGGTGATTCCGGCGATTGCGACCATCGTGTCGCTGCTGGGCACTTTCGGCATCATGTACTTCCTGGGCTTCAGCCTGAATAATCTGAGCCTGATGGCGCTGACCGTGGCCACCGGCTTCGTGGTCGACGACGCCATCGTGGTGCTGGAGAACACATCCCGCCACATCGAAGAGGGCATGGACCGCTTCCAGGCCGCGCTGCTGGGCGCACGTGAAGTGGGCTTCACCGTGCTGTCCATCAGCCTGTCGCTGGTGGCGGTGTTCATTCCGCTGCTGTTCATGGGCGGCCAGGTGGGACGCCTGTTCCGCGAATTCGCAGTGACCCTGTCCGCCGCGGTGCTGATTTCCCTGGTCATCTCGCTGACCACCACGCCGATGATGTGCGCCTGGCTGCTGAAGCCGGGCCATGACAAGAAACCGCCGGGCCGCGTGTCGCGCCTGTTCGAGCGCATGTTCGACAGTGTGATCCGCGTCTATGAGCACTCGCTGGACTGGGCCTTACACAGCATCTGGCTGGTGATGTTCATCCTGGCCTTTGTGGTTGGCCTGAACGTCTATCTGTTCGCGGCCTCGCCCAAAGGCTTCTTCCCGCAGCAGGATACCGGCCAGATCAACGGCGGCATTCGCGCCGACCAGAGTATCTCCTTCCAGGCCATGCAGCAGAAGCTGCGCCAGCTGGTCAACATCATCAAGGCCGATCCGGCGGTGGCGACCGTTGTCGGCTTTACCGGCGGCTCGCGCGCCGGCGGCGGCTTCATGTTCGTCAACCTGAAGCCGGTGTCGGAGCGCACCGAGTCCGGTCAGCAGGTGATTGCGCGCTTGCGTCCCAAGCTGGCCAAAGTGACCGGGGTTTCGCTGTTCCTGAATCCCGTGCAGGATTTGCGCATGGGCGGGCGGCAGACCAATTCGACGTACCAGTACACCCTGAAG
>NZ_JBFRDW010000407.1:0-5469 GCF_052113985.1 Pseudoduganella sp. RAF53_2
ATCCCGTGATGCGCACCTGGGAGCGTGTGGAAGCCATTTTCCGCTCCATCGGCTTCGACGTCGCCGGCGGTCCCGAGATCGAGAACGACTGGACCAATTTCACTGCACTGAATTCGCCGGAAAACCATCCGRCCCGTTCGATGCAGGACACCTTCTACATTGAAGGCAACGACAGCGAAGGCAAGCCGCTGCTGCTGCGTACCCACACCTCGCCGATGCAGGTGCGTTACGCGCGCAGCCACACTCCGCCGATCAAGGTGATCGCGCCGGGCCGTACCTATCGCGTCGACAGCGATGYCACGCACTCGCCGATGTTCCACCAGGTCGAAGGCCTGTGGATTGCCGAGAACATCTCCTTCGCCGACCTGAAGGGCGTGTACCTCAATTTCGTGAAGGCTTTCTTCGAAACGGACGATCTGCAAGTGCGCTTCCGTCCTTCGTATTTCCCATTTACCGAACCATCGGCGGAAATCGACATCGCCTTCGGCTCCGGCCCGCTGAAAGGCCGCTGGCTGGAAGTGTCCGGCTCCGGCCAGGTACACCCGAACGTGGTGCGCAATTTCGGTCTCGACCCCGAGAAGTACATCGGCTTCRCGTTCGGCTCCGGCCTGGAGCGCCTGACAATGCTGCGCTACGGCGTCAACGACCTGCGCCTGTTCTACGAAGGCGATCTGCGCTTCCTGAAGCAGTTCAACTAAACCAATGGCGTGAAGCAGGTGGCTGCCACGTCGTGGCAGCCACCAGGTCTCCGCCTCGGGTTTCAAACAAGATAACGAAGAAGGCAACCAAGACTATGCAATTCTCCGAAAACTGGCTCCGCACCATGGTCGATCCGAAAATGACTTCGGACGAACTGGCGCACCTGTTGACCATGTCCGGCCTCGAAGTGGAAGAGGTCGATCCTGTCGCTCCGCCTTTCAATAACGTGGTGGTTGGCCACGTGCGCGAAATGGCCAAGCACCCGAACGCCGACCGCCTGAACGTCTGCCAGGTGGACGTGGGCACCGGCACGCTGCTGAACATCGTATGCGGCGCACCGAACGTGCGTCCCGGCCTGAAGGTCGTATGCGCGATGGCCGGCGCCGTGCTGCCGCCTGGCACCGACGGCAAGCCGTTTGAAATCCAGGTCGGCCAGCTGCGCGGTGTCGAGTCGCAGGGCATGCTGTGCTCCGCGCGCGAGCTGCACCTGTCCGAAGACCACGCGGGCCTGATCGAGCTGCCGGACGACGCGCCGGTCGGCAAGAACTTCCGCGACTACTGGGCGCTGAACGATCTGAAGTTCACCATCAAGCTGACCCCGAACAAGGCGGACTGCCTGTCCGTGCTGGGCGTGGCGCGCGAAGTGTCCGCGCTCACCGGCTCCGTGCTGAACATGCCGCAGTATCGTGAAGTGCCTGTCAACACCGACGAAAAACTGCGCGCCAAAGTCAGCGCACCGGACCTGTGCGGCCGCTTTGCCGGCCGTGTGATCCGCGGCCTGAACGCGAAAGCGGAAACGCCGGAGTGGATGAAGCAGCGCCTTGAGCGCAGTGGCCAGCGTCCTGTGTCGGCGCTGGTGGACATCTCCAACTACGTCATGCTGGAACTGGGCCGCCCATCCCACGTCTTCGATCTGGACAAGATCCACGGTGGCCTGGATGTGCGCTGGGGCCGCAAAGGCGAACAGCTCAAGCTCCTGAACGGCAACACCATCGAAGTGGATGACTGGGTTGGCGTGATCGCCGACGACAAGGAACTGGAATCGCTCGCCGGCATCATGGGCGGCGATGCGACTGCCGTGTCGGACGACACCACCAACATCTATCTGGAAGCCGCATTCTGGTGGCCGAACGCCATCCAGGGCCGTGCGCGCAAGTACAACTTCTCGACCGATGCGGCACACCGCTTCGAGCGCGGCGTGGACTACGCGACCATTCTTGAACACCTGGAGCGTATTACCTCGCTGCTGATCGAAATTTGCGGCACGGCAGGCACCAAGGTCGGCCCGATCGACGACCAGATCGTCAATCTGCCGCAGCGCGCCCCGGTGACCATGCGTACCGCCCGCGCCGCCAAGGTGATCGGCGTTGCGCTGACCGATGAAGTCGTGGCCGATATCTTCAAGCGCCTGGCGCTGCCGTTCACGCTTGAAAACGGCGTGTTCAGCGTGACCGCGCCATCCTACCGCTTCGACATCGAAATCGAAGAAGACCTGATCGAAGAAGTGGCCCGCGTGTACGGTTTCGAGAACATCCCGACGCGCCCGCCGGTGGCTGCCAACGAGATGCGTATCGCTGATGAAGACACCCGTTCCATCTTCGCCGTGCGCCACCAGCTGGCCGACCTGGGCTTCCAGGAAGTCGTGAACATGAGCTTTGTGGAAGCCCAGTGGGAACTGGACTTCAACGGCAACGACAGCCCGATCAAGCTGCAGAATCCGATCGCCAGCCAGTTGTCCGTGATGCGTTCTTCGCTGATCGGCAGCCTGGTCGCCAATGTGCGCTACAACGTCAACCGCAAACAGCCGCGCGTGCGCGTATTCGAAGTTGGTGCGATCTACCAGCGCGACAACGCGATTGCCGACGGCCCGCTGACCGTGGCCGGCTACGACCAGCCGCAGCGCGTGGCCGCCATGGCTTACGGCCCGGTGGCCGATGAGCAGTGGGGCATGGATACCCGCGACGTCGACTTCTTCGACATGAAGGCCGATCTGGAAGCGCTGTTCGCGCCGGCCCAGCTGCGCTTTGCCAAGCTGAACCACCCAGCCCTGCATCCGGGCCGCTCGGCATCGGTTGAGCTGGATGGCAAGGTCATCGGTTTCATCGGCGAACTGCACCCGCGCTGGCTGCAGAAATACGATCTGCCGAAGGCGCCAGTCCTGTTCGAAGTGGATGCTGTTGCGTTACAGCAACGCGCTGTACCAAAATATGAAGAAATTTCAAAATTCCCTGGTGCAACGCGCGACCTGGCCATGGTGGTCAAGGCAGAGGTAGCTGCGCAGTGCCTGCTCGACGCTTTCAAGGGCGCCGTGGCAGCACATGCGTCCGGCCGCATCGTGCAAGCCATTGTTTTGTTTGATGAATATCGCGGCAAAGGTTTGGAAAACGACGAAAAATCGCTTGCTTTCCGCTTTAGCTTGCAAGATACTCAAAACACCCTGCAGGACGACGTGGTCGACGCTTTGATCGCAGCTGTGACGGCTGCGGCGACCGAAAAATGCGGGGCACGCGTTCGAGCCTGACCGCGAATATTTAACATTTGGATACACCTTAGCGAGTCCGGCACTGCCGGACTCATGTACTTTAGAAGGCAGGGCAGCAAAATTAACAACAACGACATCGATTCCGCCGTACTCGATTCCGCATTGGATGCCGAACTGCACAGCGCAATTACGAGCGCCAAAGTACGCCAGGAAGCTGAAAAAGATTTGCCTACGCTGACCAAGGCGGAGCTGGCCGAACTGCTGTTCGAACAGGTCGGCCTGAACAAGCGCGAGGCCAAGGACATGGTCGAAACCTTCTTTGATGAGATCCGCAACGCGCTCGAACGAGGCGAGGCGGTGAAGCTGTCCGGTTTCGGCAACTTCCAGCTGCGCGACAAGCCGCAGCGCCCGGGCCGCAACCCGAAGACTGGCGAAGAAATCCCGATCACGGCCCGCCGTGTGGTGACTTTCCATGCCAGCCAAAAGCTGAAAGGCATGGTCGAAGACAGCAGCGGCCTGCCGCGCGCAGCCTGATTCCATAAGGTGCGCTGAATGAACGACCGCGCTGGCAAGGCTGAACTGGTAGTGCTGCCGCCGATTCCGGCCAAGCGCTATTTCACCATTGGCGAGGTAAGCGAGCTGTGTGGTGTAAAGCCGCACGTGCTGCGCTATTGGGAGCAGGAATTTACCCAACTCAAGCCGGTCAAGCGCCGCGGCAACCGCCGCTATTATCAGCACCACGAAGTGCTGCTGATCCGCCGCATCCGTGAGCTGCTGTACGAGCAGGGCTTCACCATCAGCGGCGCCCGCAATAAGCTCGATAGCCGCGCTGCCGATTCTGCGCAGGGCGAGTATGATGAAGATCACGGGCTCAATGGTGCGGGGCCGGGACACACAGCGCCACCGCTGGACCGCGAAATGATCCGCAACGAACTGCAAGCCATTCTTGAGCTGCTAAAGTAAGCGGATGTAAGGCGCGGTTGCTGCGCCTTTTTTTTCGTCTAAAATGTTAAAAGTTTGGTGCTACAATATTAATGTTAAGGTTTTTGCTAGTGCGAATGCAGACGCTGGCTTCGTTCCCAAACTAGGATTTCACGAGGGAAAATAATGATACGCATAGCCATCTGTGATGACCACCAGATCGTTAGAGCGGGTTTCAAGCAAATCTTTTCGTCTTCGGACGAGTTCAGCGTGGTCGCCGAGGGTAGTACCGGTCGCGAAGCGCTGGACATCGCACGCAAAGAAATTTGCGACGTATTGTTGCTCGATATCGCGATGCCCGACCAGAGCGGGATCGACACCTTGCGCACCATCCGCCAGGGCCAGCCGGACCTGCCGGTGCTGATCCTGTCGGGCTATCCTGCCCAGCAGTACGCACTCAATCTGTTCAAGATGGGCGCCAACGGCTATCTGAACAAGGAATGCGATGCGGACGAGCTGATCACCGCCGTCCGTACCGTGCACCAGGGCCGCCGCTATGTCAGCTCCCAGGTGGGCGAGCTGCTGGCGCAAAGCTTCGACCGCGACCCCAACACCGCCTTGCACACCGAATTGTCGGACCGCGAGTTCCAGGTCTTTCTGCGCCTGGCGCGCGGCGCGACCGTGTCGGACATCGGCCAGGCGCTTTCGCTCAGTATCAAAACCGTGAGCACCTACCGCACGCGCATCATGGAAAAGATGGGCTTGCAGTCGAACAGTGACCTCACGTATTACGCGATGAAGAACCACCTGCTGGACTGAAACGTCTCGTTACATCTTTCTGTTGCTGCACCGCAGAATTACCCAGCAGCAGTACATTGCCACGGGTCTATAATGGGCAGGATGTACTTCACTGTTGAACCAGCCCAAGACAGGCTTCCGATTTACAAGACGCTTCTGTGCGTGACCTGCGCACTGATACTGATTGTGAATGGTTTCAGTCTGTTCAAGAATCTGCAGTCGCTGAAGGGTGCCAACGAGCAGCTTGCAGTCAGCTCCCGCGTCGCGGAGCGGCTGCAATACCTGAACGTGCTGGTGCTCGACGCCGACAGCAGCGCGCGCGGCTATTTCCTGTCCGGGAACGAGGTCTATCTTGGCCCTACGCGCACGGCGGTTACCGAAACTGAAAACGAATTCCGTGAACTCGATAAGCTGCTGGCCGATAACGCGCCCCAGCTGAAGAACCTCGCGCACTTGCAGGCGCTGGTGCGCCGCCGCCTGTCGCGCATCAATGAAGCGGTCGATGTCTACCGCCACGCCGGGCTGGACGATATTGTCAGCATCGCTCGCGTCAGCGACGAACGCAGCAT
>NZ_JBFRDW010000408.1:0-5467 GCF_052113985.1 Pseudoduganella sp. RAF53_2
GCGTAAGTTCGCCATCCTGTTCATGGACCTGGACTCGTTCAAGCGCATCAACGACACCCTGGGCCACAATGTCGGCGACCAGCTGCTGCGCATCGTGTCGGAACGCCTGCACGAAACGATACGGCCCGGCGACCATGTTGCGCAGATCCAGTCCAGTCTTGCGCGGCTGGGCGGCGACGAATTCACCATCCTGATTCCGGATCTGGACCGCGCCGAAGATGCCCTGAACGTGGCGCATCGCGTGAAGGATGCCATGCGGCGGCCCTTCATGCTGGAGGGGCATGAGATCTTCGTCACCGCCAGCATTGGCATTTCGCTCTATCCGGAGGATGGCGAGGACTGCACTTCCCTGCTCAAGTACGCCGACACGGCCATGTATCACGCCAAGAACTGCGGCAAGAACAATGCGAAACTGTACAGTTCCTCACTGACCATGCAGATCATGAGCCACGTGAAGCTGGAAGTCGGCTTGCGCAAGGCACTACAGAACGACGAGCTGTACCTGCTCTACCAGCCGCAGGTCGACGTGCCCTCAACGCAAATCGTCGGCGTGGAAGCACTGGTGCGCTGGCGCCATCCCGAGCACGGCATCATTCCGCCCAACGAGTTTATTCCTCTGGCTGAGGAAACGGGACTGATCGTGCCGATTGGAGAATGGGTGCTGCGCACAGCCTGCCTGCAGGCGCGCGCCTGGCAGCAGCAGTGCGAGCGCTCGATCCGCATGGCAGTCAATTTGTCCGCCCGCCAGTTCAAGGACGAGAATCTGGCACAGATCGTGTTGGCGGTATTGCACGACACTGGCCTCGAACCGCGCCTGCTGGAGTTGGAACTGACCGAGGGCACGCTGATGGACGACGCCCTCGCCACGCTGGCCACGCTGGAACAACTGCGGGGCATCGGCGTGTTCCTCTCCATCGACGATTTCGGCACCGGCTATTCGTCCATGAACTACCTGAAACGCTTCGACGTGCGTGCGCTGAAGATCGACAAGACCTTCATCTCCGGTCTGCCGCAGGATTCCGAAAACGCGGCCATCACGCGCGCCATCATCGCCATGGCGCATGGTCTGAAGATGATCGTTGTCGCCGAGGGCGTGGAAACCGGCGAGCAGCTATCCCTGCTGCGCCAGTTCGGCTGCGACATGGCCCAGGGCTTCTTCCTCGGCCGTCCTTCGCACCACGATTCGATTACCAGGATGCTGAGCCGCGCCGGCTCAGGTACTGCGGCGGTCTAGCATGGCGCGGGCGATGGTGCCGGCGTCCACGTATTCGAGTTCGCCGCCGACCGGCACACCGCGCGCGAGGCGGCTGACCGACAGGCCACGGGCTTTCAGCATTTCGCTGATGTAGTGGGCGGTGGCTTCGCCTTCGTTGGTGRAGTTCGTGGCCAGCACGACTTCCTGCACCACGCCGTCGGCGGCACGGTGCAGCAGTTTCTCAAGGTGAATGTCCTTCGGGCCAATGCCGTCCAGCGGCGACAGGCGCCCCATCAGCACGAAGTACAACCCTTTGTAAGTCAGCGTGGACTCGATCATGGCCTGATCGGCGGGCGTCTCGACCACGCACAACAGCTTGCGGTCGCGCTCCTCGTCCGAGCAGGTAACGCAGATCTCTTCCTCGGTGAAGGTATTGCACAGCGCGCAGTGATGCACCTGCTCTACCGCCTGATACAGGGCGCGCGACAGCATGGCTGCGCCTTCACGGTCGTGCTGCAGCAGGTGGAAAGCCATGCGCTGCGCCGACTTCGGGCCGACGCCGGGCAGGCGGCGCAATGCCTCCGTGAGGAATTCGAGTGACTTCGCCATAAATCAGGCTTGCTTGAAGGCGCTCAGGATATCGGCCGTCATGGTCGGCACGAATTCGGTGATGGTGTAGCTGGCCGCACCGGCTTCGTTGAAGGGATCGAGCTCGATCACCGCTTCAACATCGGCGCGGCTGTCGGCCGTGGCGAGGATGATGCCGCCAGTGCGTGGCACCAGTCGGCCGGACATCAGGAACATGCCATTATCATACTGCTCACGCAGATACTCGCGATGCGCTGCGAGGAGCTTGTCGATCTCCTCGGCCGGTTTGAGATAGGTGAGCGTGATGATAAACATGATGGTGTTTAGAACGGCATCTTGAAGCCGGCTGGCAGATTCATGCCGGCGGTCAGGCCACTCATCTTCTCGGCGGCGGTGGCTTCGGCCTTGCGCACGGCGTCGTTGAAGGCGGCGGCAACCAGGTCTTCCAGCATGTCTTTGTCGTCAGCCAGCAAGGATGGGTCGATCGACACGCGCTTCACGTCGTTCTTGCAGGTCATGACAACCTTCACCAGGCCGGCGCCGGACTGGCCTTCGACCTCGATATTGGCCAGCGAATCCTGGGCCTTCTTCATGTTTTCCTGCATAGCCTGCGCTTGTTTCATCAGGCCTGCCAGTTGGTTTTTCATCATGATGTGTTTCTCCGTATTTGGGTAAGTATAGCGTTAATGCGCGGGCGTCATCGGGGCTACGATCGAGCCGGGCACGATGAAGGCGCCAAAGTCGCGCACCATGGATTTCACGAATGGATCGTTGGCCACCGTCTCTTCCGCGGCACGCTGGCAGACCTCGCGGTGTGCCTGCGCTTCGGCGCTGGTGGTGTAGAAGGCTTTGCCCAGTTCTACTTCCACGCGCATTTGATGGTTGAAGCGTTCGGTCAGGGCCACGGTCAGTTTTTCGACGTTGGCCGGCGTGCTCCAGGTGTCGATTGGGCAGCGGATTCGGAACACGGCCATATTGCCGTCAAAGCTGACTTTGACCAGTTCGGCCTGGGTGGCCAACTGCTGCGACACACCGCGCAGCGGCAGGTGTGCGGCCAGCAGCGGCCAGTTGCCGTCCCAGTTCAGTTCCGGAATTGGCGTGATCACATACTCATATGGCGGCTTGACAGTTGCTGCTGCAGCGGCGCGTGGGGCTTGCGGCGCAGGCGCGGCATGTGCGCCCGGCGTTGCGGGCTGGCCTGCATCCATGCCGCCAATGTGACCAGCGCCAGCCGGCACTGCGGAGTCGTCGGAGAATTCGGTCACCCACGGCGGCAGATCGTCATCGGCGGCCGGCTGGGCGGCGCGCGCTTGTGGCGCGGACTGCTGGGCCGGCGCGGCCGGCTGTGCGGCGGCGGCGGGACGCTGCTGCACTTGTACCTGAGGCGGGGCTTCGAGCACGGCGGCGTCGCCCCTGCCCGGTACGGCATCTTCCCACGGTGCGGGACCACGAGCGGTCGTTTGTGGCGACGACGCTTGCGCGACGGGGCTGCCGGCATGCGCGGCAGATGGCGCCTGCGCAGGGCGATGCATCGCGGCGGCTTGCACATTTGCCTGTCCCGATGCGGYAGCAGCTGGTGCAGATCCGGCGGCCATCGGTGCGGCTGATGCGGCCGATGCAGCAGCTTGCGCACTTGCCCCGCCATCCGGCGCCGGGCGCGCGGCAGCGGCTGGACGCTGACCGGTACGTGCGGCAGCAGCGGCGCGGGCGGCTTCCAGCGCGGCATTGATCGCAGCGCGCGCCGGGCTCAATGGTTTGCCATCATTACCACCAGCAGCCGGAGCACTCGGCGCGGCCGCCGGCGCAGCGGCAGGCATCGGCGCCGGAGCATGCGCCGCGGGCGCGGACGTTGCCGCAGGCATTGCAGCCGTATGCGCGCCGGGCGCAGGTGCGGACGTGGCAACAGGCATTGCCGGCGCATGTGCCGCGGGTGCAGGCGCGGACGTTGCCGGCGCAGCGGCGGCGGGTGGTACGGCGACACTGGCGCGGTCGGCGACGGCAGCGGAAGCAGCTTGCGACGCAGCGGAAGCCGCCGCTGCCGCAGCAGCTGCCGCGCGAGCCGGATTCGGTCCCGCCGGACGTGCCGCTACCGGGGCGCTGGCCGGTTGGCCTTCTGCCCCGCCGACGCCGGGCCGAAAGGCCAGCATGCGTAGCAGGGTCATTGAGAACCCGGCGTATTCATCGGGCGCCAGTCCCAGTTCGTTGCGTCCGTGGACAGCGATCTGATAATACAGCTGCACTTCTTCCGCATCGAACAGCGACGCCAGACGCACGATATCGTTATATTCAGGCAGGTCGGCCGGCACCGCGGACGGCACGGTCTGCGCCAGCGCGATCCGGTGAATCAAGGTGCCCAGGTCCTGCAGCGCGCCGTTATAAGACAGCGAACGGGTCGCCATCTCGTCAGCGACCGCCATCAGGTCAGCGCCATCGCGATTGGCCAGCGCATCCAGCAGGCGCACCAGATAAGACTGGTCCAGCGCACCGAGCATGCCCTGCACCGCATCCAGCGTCACAGCACCGGCGGCGTAAGCGATCGCCTGGTCGGTCAGGGACAAGGCATCGCGCATCGAACCATGCGCGCCCTGCGCCAGCAGGCGCAAAGCGGGTTGTTCAAATTGAACGCCTTCCTGGCCCAGGATATTTTCAAGGTGGCCGACGATATGACCCGGTGGCATCTGCTTCAGATTGAACTGCAGGCAGCGGGACAACACGGTCACGGGAATCTTTTGCGGGTCCGTCGTCGCGAGGATGAACTTCACATGCTCCGGCGGCTCCTCCAGCGTCTTCAGCATCGCGTTGAAGGCGTGGTTGGTGAGCATGTGCACCTCGTCGATCATATAGACCTTATAACGTGCATTGGACGGTGCATACACCGCCTGCTCCAGCAACTGCGCCATTTCATCGACACCGCGGTTGGACGCCGCGTCCATCTCGATATAGTCCACGAAGCGGCCGCCGTCGATGGCGGTACAGGCTTCGCACACGCCGCAAGGCGTAGCAGTTATGCCACCCTGGCCGTCCGGCCCAACGCAATTCAGCGATTTCGCTAGAATACGCGACAGCGTGGTTTTGCCGACACCACGCGTCCCCGTGAACAGGTAAGCGTGATGCAGCCTGCCCGTGTGCAGCGCATGCGTGAGCGCGCGCACGACGTGCTCCTGGCCGACGAGCGTTTCAAAGTTCCGGGGACGGTATTTGCGAGCGAGGACTTGATAGGACATGTGCGCGATTTTACCGTAGTTGGCGAGCGCTGCGGACAACATTAGCCAAAGAGCAGCGCATCAATTATCATTTAATTTTTTGACAATGAAAAAGCTGCTGCTGATTTCCCTGCTGGCGCTCGCCAGTGCAGCCCACGCGGAAGAACGCGAATGGGCGCCGTATAAGAAACTGGTCGAGTCCATGCGGCTCGATAAATACTATTCCCTCCCCGCCGCCGAACGCGACAAGCTGGACTTCTACCTGCTGGTGAAGCCCGCCAACAAGGCGCTGAAAGGCTCGGATTTCAACTTCACCATCGTGCACGCGGGCGGACGCACACCGCTGCCGGTCAGCGCCGATGGCCGCATGCACCTGGTGCCTAATATGAAGTGGCTGGACGAGGATGCCAAGATCGTCACCACCCAGCCCGCCGGTGAAAAGGTCAGCCTGGCGCATGGCATGGATGCCGTGATCCCCGAT
>NZ_JBFRDW010000409.1:0-5455 GCF_052113985.1 Pseudoduganella sp. RAF53_2
GGAAGCGCTGGTGCGCTAGAACCACCCGGAACTGGGTCTGGTGCCGCCGATCCGCTTCATTCCGCTGGCCGAGGACACCGGCTTCATCAACCAGCTGGGCAAGTGGGTGCTGTACGAAGCCTGCCGCCAGATGGTGCGCTGGCAGGAAGGCGGTCTGAATGTGCCGAAGATTGCCGTCAACCTGTCCGCCAAGCAGTTCGATCGCGGCTCGATGGTCGCCATGGTGCGCGACATTTTGGCCGAAACGGGCCTGGAGCCGCATCGCCTGCAGCTGGAAGTGACCGAGTCGCTGATCATGAACACCGGCGACGCGCTGGCCTTCATCAACGACCTGCACGCGGTAGGCGTCTCACTGGCGATTGACGATTTCGGTACCGGCTATTCCTCGCTGGCCTACCTGAAGCAGATGCCGGTGCAGACGTTGAAGATCGACCGCAGCTTCATCAAGGATATTTCAACCGACGTCAACGACGAGGCCATCGCCATTGCGATTATCCAGCTGGGTAAGAGCATGAACCTGTCCGTCATCGCGGAAGGCGTGGAGACGGACGAGCAGGCGGCCTTCCTGCTGCGCCACGGTTGCAATCAGGCGCAGGGCTACTTCTACAGCCGTCCGGTGATGCCGGACGACCTGCTGCAGCGCTGGCTGCCATAAAAGGGAACAATACGGATGCTAAAGCCGACCCGTTTTTCGAGAAGGCGCTTCCTGCTGAGCGGCGTGGCCGTGGCAGGGGCGATGATTGTGGGCTGGGGCGTGATGCCGCCGCGCCAGCGCCTGAAAAGCAAACAAGCCTTGCCGCTACAGGATGGCGATGTCGCCCTGAACGGCTGGATTGCGATCTCGCCCGATAACACGGTATCCCTGGCCATGCCGCGCGCCGAAATGGGGCAGGGCGTGCATACCGCGCTGCCCATGCTGGTGGCGGAAGAGTTGGATGTGCCGCTGTCGTCGATCCGCCTGGTGCAGGCGCCGATCGACAAGATCTACAGCAATGTCGCGGTGCTGCGCGAGAACCTGCCTTTCCATCCGGACGATGAGGGCAATGTGAAGCATTTCTCCCAGTGGATGCTGGGGAAAGTGGCGCGTGAGCTGGGCATCATCATTACCGGCGGTTCGTCCAGCGTGAAGGATGCATGGGGACCGATGCGCGAAGCCGGCGCCACCGCGCGCGGCTTGCTGGTGGCCGAAGCGGCGCGTCAATGGAAAGTGCCGCCGGAGCAGGTGCGCACCGAAGACGGTTACCTGTATCACGACATCAGCAACCGGAAAGCCAGCTACGGCAGCCTGGCGGCGCCTGCCGCCGTCGGCCAGCCGAACGAAATCAAGCTCAAAGATCCGCACAATTTCCGCCTCGTTGGCCAAAGCACGCCGCGCCGCGATTCGCGTATCAAGTCCGAGGGCACGGCGACGTTCGGTATCGATGCGCGGCCGGAAGGCATGATTTACGCGGCGGTGCGCATGTCGCCTTACGTCGGTGGCAGCATCAAAGGCATCAATCCGGCCGACGTGCTGCATATGCCGGGTGTGCTGAGTGTGATCGATTTCAGCGGCGCCATCGAACCGAATATGGGCGCCGGCGCCGGCGTGGCCGTTGTCGCCAAAACCTTCTGGCAAGCGAAGCAGGCCGCGGCGGCGCTGGCGATCCGCTGGGAGCCCGGCCCGGCGGGCAAGATCTCCAGCGAACAGATTTACGCCGAGATTTCGGACGCGCTGGAAAAGGAAAGCGGTTTTACCTATCACAGCAGCGGCGATATGAAGGCCGCCGCAAAGAGCGCGCTGCGCTCGGTGAAGTCCGAATACCGCGCGCCCTTCATGGCGCATGCGACCATGGAGCCGATCAATTGCACGGCCCAGGTCAAGGATGGCAAGGCCCATGTCTGGCTCGGCACCCAGGCGCAGACCTTTGCGGTGCGTGCAGCGTCCATCGCGGCGGCCGTAAAAGAATCGGACGTCGTTCTGCATGAGCACCTGCTGGGCGGGGGCTTCGGGCGCCGCCTGGAGGCGGACATGGTGGCGCAAGCCGTCGCCGTGGCGCGCGAATGCAAAGGCGCACCGGTGCAAGTCATCTGGACCCGCGAAGAGGACATCACGCACGACGTCTACCGTCCCTGCGCGATTGCGCAATTCCAGGGCGGCCTGGATGAAGGCGGTAATTTGATCAGCTGGGAAGTGAAGTCCGGCGGCGGAGCGCTGAACCACCAGTTCGGCAAGCGCAATCTCGCACTGCCGGCGGCTGGCCCGGACCGCGCCACGTCCGAGGGCGCTTACGATATGCAGTACGAGGTGCCGAATCAGCAGATCGCGCACGTCATCGTGCCAAGCGCCGTCCCGCTGGGGAACTGGCGCTCGGTGGGCCATTCGCACAACGCCTTTTTCAAGGAAAGCTTCATCGACGAGATGGCGCATGCGGCGGGCAAGAATCCGGTGGAATTCCGCCGCACCATGCTGCTGAATCATCCACGCGACCTGGCGGTGCTGAATGCGGCTGTGACCAAGGCCGGTACGCCGCCGGAAGGCCGCGCACATGGCGTGGCGCTGCATCAGTCCTTCGGTACGATTGTCGCGCAGGTGGCGGAAGTGTCGGTGATCGGCAAGCAGATCAAGGTGCACAAGGTGGTGTGCGCCATCGACTGCGGGCTGGCGGTCAATCCGAACATCATTGCGCAGCAGGTGGAATCGGCAGTGGTGTGGGGACTTTCCGGTGCGCTGAGCGGCGAGATTACGATCAAGGATGGCAAGGTCGAACAGAGCAATTTCGGCGATTTCCCCGTGCCGCGCATGAACGAAGTGCCGCACGTTGAAACCGTGATTATCCTGAGTACCGAGCCGCCGGAGGGTGTCGGCGAACCGGCAACGCCGCCGGTCGCCCCGGCAATTGCCAACGCCGTCTTCCAGCTGACCGGCCAGCGTCTCAGAAGCCTGCCACTGCGCCTGGCGTAGGGCGGATCATCGATCCGCCGCTTTGGCGCCGCCAATCAGCATGCACGGCGGATCAATGATCCGCCCTACGTGGCAGCGTCCAGCAGGGACTTCAGATTGCATTCCCGCTGCCACTGCTGGCGCTCCGGCGTCGAGCGCGCCTGACGCGCAAGTTCATCCTCGGACAGCGCGGCCTGGGTTTCAATCAGGCGATGCGCAACGTTCGGGTCCGGCAGCATGGTGCCGAAAAACGCCACGTTTTCGTGCTTCTGAATCAGCAGGGTAGGGAAGTTCTCGACATCCAGGTCGCCGACGATATCGGCGTGGTCCTCGATGTCCACCCAGAGGAAATACTTGTCGGGATGGCGCGACGCCAGCTCCTCGAACACGGCGCGGTAGCTGGAACAGGTGCCGCACCATGCCGCGCACAGGCAGGCCACGATCAGGCGGTCCTGAGCCAGTGCGGTTGCCACTTCGGCGCGGTTATCTGCATGTAAAGTAGTGCTGTGCATGGGGACGTATTGYACATGGCAGGTTAAAATATCGCTTATGCCTATCATTCTTGCCATCGAAACGTCCTCCGAAATGGCCTCCTGCGCGTTGCTGCGCGGCGGGGAGGTAATCTTCCGCGAATCCTCCGGCGTGCGCACGCACTCGCAATCCGTGCTGCCCATGGTGCAGGAGCTGCTGGACGAGGCGGGCATCGCTTTGCGCGATTGCGACGCGATTGCCTATGGTGCTGGCCCGGGTTCGTTCACCGGCGTGCGCACGGCCTGCGGCATTTCGCAGGGCCTGGGCTTTGGCGCCGAGCTGCCGCTGGTACCCGTGGTGACGCTGGATGCGATGGCGCTGGCCTGCCGTCAGGCGCACGGCGCCGACGCGGTGCTGGCCGTGCTGGATGCACGCATGAATGAGGTGTACTGGGCGCAGTACCGCTTCGACGGCGACGCGCCGGTCGCAACCCTCGAACCCGCGCTATCCGCGCCACAGGACGTTGTGCCCGCGCCGGGCGCGCTCGCTGCCGCCCCCGTGGCCGCCTCCACTGGCGCCGCGGCTTCGGCGCCCTCCGGCTCCGCTGCGTCCGCGTTGGCCGCTTGCGGCAATGGCTTCTCGGCCTATCCGGATGCCTTTGCCGGCAAGCCTTTCGCGGCTGGCGCCTACGCGAACATCATGCCGCACGCCGTGCAAATCGCCCAACTGGGCGCGCGCCTGTTCGAAGCCGGCCACGCCGTGCCCGCAGCGCAAGCGCAACCGCTCTACCTGCGCAACAAGGTCGCGTACACCAAGGAAGAGCGCGCAGAAATGAAGGCGTCGCAGGCATGAAACAACACGTCTGGGATCTGGCGCGGCTGGTCTACGAGCCAATGCAGGAAGGCGATCTGGATGAAGTGGTAGCCGTCGAACAGGCGGTCTATCCGCATCCCTGGACGCGTGCTAATTTTTCCGATTCGCTGGCACAGGGATATCAGGCCTGGGTGCTGCGTGCGCAGGACCGCGAGCTGCTTGGCTATTTTCTGATCATGGCGATTGTCGACGAAGCCCATTTGCTGAATGTGGCGGTGTCGGCGCAGTGGCAGGGCAAGGGATTGGGACGCTTTCTGCTGAATCAGTCAGTGGCTTTGGCGCGCGGGCTGGGCATGGAGTCTATGCTGCTGGAAGTGCGTCCATCGAACGTACGCGCGCTGGAGATCTACCAGCGCTACGGCTTTAACGAAATCGGTCGCCGCAAGGGCTACTACCCGGCCGCGAACCAGCAACGCGAGGACGCAATCGTCATGCGTTATGCCCTATGAGCGGATCGCTGCCACACCGCAGCGCGGTGTTCCTTGAAGAGATGGGCGTGGGGCCGCAGTGGCGCCTGCGCGCGCGTGCAGCCGATGTTGCCGCAGATGCGGTCGCCGAAGCTGCTGCCATCGCTGCGACTGAGGTTTCAGCCGCCGCACCATCGCCCGCGCCCGTGACCTCCGCCACCGCCGCCGCCGCATCGCCTGCGCCTGTGACCTCCTCCGCTGCCGCGATCCAGTCCGCGCCACCCGCCGCCCAGCGACAAGCATTCCCTGCCGCGCCGCAGCCATCCGCGCTTGCCGCGCAGCAGCCTGCATCCGCCGCGCCGGCGCAAGCGTCGGCATGGAATGACACGCCCGCAGCATCGACCGCCGCTTCGCCAGCGCAAGACTCAGCCTGGGACGACATGCCCGCAGCACCAGACGCCGCTGCACATGCGCGCCGGCCCGCGCCAGCTGCGCCTGCGCAAGAATCAGCATGGGACGACATGCCCGTAGCATCAGGCGCCGCTGCATCGCAGCCTCCCGCAGCACATGCGCGCCGGCCTGCGCCAGCTGCGCCTGCGCAAGAATCAGCGTGGGGCGACGCGCCGGCAGCGCCGGGCGCTGTCGCGCCGCAGCCTTCTGCAGCCGCTACGCGTTCTCAGCCTGCGCCCGCCGCGCAGCAACCGTCCGCGCCTGCGGCAGGGCCTCAACACACGCCAGCCGCGCGGCAACCGTCCGCGCCTGCGGCAGGGGCACGGCATACGTC
>NZ_JBFRDW010000410.1:0-5450 GCF_052113985.1 Pseudoduganella sp. RAF53_2
ATCTACACCGGTCCGAACACCGAGGACACGCCGGTCATCGTGGAAGCGACCAGCTTCAAGAACGGCATCGTGATCGTTCAGGTCAACAAGATCATGGACGAACTGCCGCGTATTGACATTCCGGGTGACTGGGTGGACTTCGTGGTCGAATCGCCGACGCCCTACTATATTGAGCCACTGTTCACGCGCGATCCAGCGCAGATCTCCGAAATCCAGGTGCTGATGGCCATGATGGCGATCAAGGGCATCTATGCCGAATACGAAATCAAGCGCCTGAACCACGGCATCGGTTTCGACACGGCTGCCATCGAATTGCTGCTGCCGACCTATGGCGAGTCGCTGGGTCTGCGCGGCAAGATCGCGACCAACTGGGCGCTGAATCCGCACCCTGCCCTGATTCCCGCCATCGAGGCGGGCTTCGTGGATTCGATCCATTCCTTTGGCTCCGAGCTGGGCATGGAGAACTACATTCGTGCACGGCCTGACATTTTCGCGGTCGGTCCGGACGGCTCCATGCGCAGCAACCGTGCTTACTGCCAGGCGGCGGGGCACTATGCCTGTGATATGTTCATCGGCTCGACCTTGCAGATCGACCTGCAAGGCAACTCGTCCACCGCTACCCTGGGCCGTATCGCAGGCTTCGGCGGGGCGCCGAATATGGGCGCCGATGCGCGCGGCCGCCGCCACGCCAGTCCAGCGTGGCTGAAGGCCGGCGAGCAGGCCCGTGCCGGTACCAGCGCCATTCCGCGCGGCCAGAAGCTGGTGGTGCAGATGGTGGAAACCTTCCGCGAGCATATGCAGCCTGCCTTCGTTGAAAGGCTGGATGCGTGGGAACTGGCCGAACAGGCCAAAATGGCTATCCCGCCCGTGATGATCTACGGTGACGACGTCACCCACATCCTTACCGAGGAAGGCATCGCCAATCTGCTGATGTGCCGCACCGCGGAAGAACGCGAGCAGGCCATTCGCGGCGTAGCGGGCTATACGCCAGTCGGTCTGGCGCGCAACAAGCGTATGGTCGAAGACTTGCGCGACCGCGGCATCATCACGCGCGCCGAAGACCTCGGCATCGACAAGCGCCAGGCTACGCGCGATCTGCTGGCGGCAAAGAACATGAAAGACCTGGTGCGGGCATCCGGCGGTCTGTACGATCCGCCGAAGCGCTTCCGCAACTGGTAGGAGCGAACTATGGAAACACTCAATTACCGATTCGAACAAGGTTCCCGCAAGCTGGCCAATGAGCCGAAGATTGTAGGCGTGGTCAGTTCAGGCAATCTGGAAGTCCTGATCGAGAGCGCGTCACTGAACGATGCCTGCGAAATCAACATCAAGACTGCCGCCGTCGGCTTCGGCCCGATCTGGCAGGCCGTGATGCAGGACTTTCAGCAGCGCTGGCAACTGGCCGACACCCGCATCTCGATCAACGATATGGGCGCCACGCYCGCCGTAGTCAGCCTGCGCATGGACCAGGCAGTGGAAACCATGCTGGGAGAGGCCAAATGAGCAGCTACCTGGAAGCCAATGCACGCGAGCGCCTGGCGCTGTTCGATTCGTTCGAAGAATTCGTCAGTCCCGCGCAGCGCGTGGTCAGTCCGCATCTGGCGCAACTGAACGCACCGGTGGCCTTTGATGATGGCGTGGTCGTCGGCCGCGCACGGCTGGGCGACGCTACTGTATTTGCTGCTGCCCAGGAAGGCGGCTTTATGGGCGGCGCCGTCGGCGAGGTCCATGGCGCCAAGCTGGTCGGGCTCCTGCGCCGCGCTGTTGCCGAGCGCCCCGATGCCGTGGTGCTGCTGCTGGAAACCGGCGGCGTTCGATTGCACGAAGCCAATGCCGGTCTGATCGCGGTGTCCGAAGTAATGCGCGCGGTGCTGGATGCGCGCGATGCGGGCATTCCCGTGATCGTACTGATCGGCGGTTCGAACGGCGCGTTTGGCGGCATGGGTATCGTGGCCCGCTGCGCGAATACGCTGATTATTTCCGAAGAAGGCCGCCTGGCAATGTCCGGCCCCGAAGTGATTGAGACGGCCAACGGTGTTGAAGAATTCGACTCGCGCGACCGCGCGCTGGTGTGGCGCACCACAGGCGGCAAGCATCGCTATCTGATGGGCGATGTGCATCGCATCGTGGACGACAGCATTCCATCCTTCCGCGCTGCCGCGATGGAAGCCGTCGCAGCAGCCAAACAAGGCCCTGTCGCTCTGACGCTGGAAGCATTGGAAGCAGAGCAGCACATGCTGGAGCAGCGCATCGCCCGTTTCGGCGCCCTGCCCGATCCGCTCGACGTCTGGGCCGCCATGGGCGTCGCTAAACCCTCCGACGTGCCCATGCTCGACGTGGAAGCATTCACGGCCGCCGCCAACCCGCACCGCCAGGGAGCTTGAAGATGGACTGGAACACACTGGCAAACGCCCTCTTCCCACAGGGCCACGATATCACCGAACACGATCAGTTCCTGAGCGGCTCCGCAACGGTTGAGGGCCAGACGGTCACCGTCATCGGCACTACCGGCCACGCACCAATTGGTGTGGAAATCGCGCTGGCGCAGGCCAAGGCGATTCTGGCGACCGTACGTTCGCATCCGGGGCGTCCGATCGTCATGCTGGTCGACACGCAAGGCCAGCGCCTGCGCCACCGCGACGAGATGTTGGGCATCAATAGCTATATGGCTCACTTGGGCAAATGCGTGGACCTGGCCCGCCGTAAAGGGCACCGCGTGATTGGTCTGGTGTACGACCAGGCGCTATCCGGGGGCTTCATTACGAGCGGCTTGATGGCCGATTCCTGTTATGCGCTGCCCGATGCGACGATCCGCGTGATGGCGCTGGCAGCGATGGCGCGCATCACCAAGGTGCCAGAGGAGACGCTGACCGAGCTGGCCAAGAGCAATCCGGTATTTGCGCCGGGTCCGGAGAACTATCTGCGCATGGGCGGCTTACAGGCGATCTGGCAAGGCGACCTGGCCGCTTCGCTGGCCTCCGCCCTCGCCGACGCACCGCGTACCGACCAGCGCAGCGCGCTAGGCCTGGCCCGTGGCGGACGCAAAATGGCGCAGCCAGTCATTGACGCCATCATGAGCGGCACCCATGTTCGCGCGGCATGACTTAGTCTGGCTCAAGCCTGCCGCCTGGGACGCTCTCTGCACAGCGCAAGCGGCCACGCTCGCTGCCCTGCAACGCTGGCGCGATGCGGACTGGCCTCTGATCGTGCGCCGCCGCGAGCCCGACACACCGGACGACATCGTCTGCGCGGGCATCGCTGTGCCGCCCGATGCGGACGGCACGAAACTGCGCCTTCCTCTGATGGTCCCCGCCTCGCACATCGCCCATCACCGCGCCCCGCTCGCCCTGCACGAAGTCCTGCCCGCCCTCCCTGAGCGCTGGCATGCCGCCTTCGACGCTTTCGCTGAAGACGCAGCGGCCTACGACATGCGCGTCTACGGCTCGCTGGCCCTGCAAGCCCTGACCGGCCAGCCCTACTTGCGCGATGGTTCCGATATCGACGTCCAGTTCCGTCCATCGAGCATCCAGCAACTTGATGAAGGCAGCAGGCTGCTCGCCTTCCATCTCGCCAACCTGCCGCTGGACGGCGAAATCGCCTTCCCCAACGCCCGCGCCGTCGCATGGAAAGAATGGCACGCCGCCCGCGAGAATACAGCGCGTGTATTGGTCAAAGCCACCGGGTCCGTGCACCTCGCCACCACAGATTCGCTGCGCGCCGCGCTGGAGAACGCATGACTACCTCCGCCCCAGCCATTCCCGGCCGCCCAAGCCCGCACCCTAGCGCGACTCAGGGCCTTGCGCCGGGGCGCCAGCCCGCGCGCGCGCCCGCAGCTTGCGCAACATCAGTCCGCGCTGCGCGCCTGCTATCACGGGAAGTCGCCCGCCGCGCCGTGCGGGCGCTGTACATCGAGCTGGCCCTCTACCCCAAACCCGGCCTGGTCTCCTTCATCGACACCGGCAGCCATGCCGATATGGACGCCACCACCTTCCTGCGTAGCCTGTTCTCGCTGCGCCATTACTTCGCCCACATTTGCGAAGCGGGCTACCACGACGCGCCGTTTGCAGAACTGAAGCGCCTCGGTATCGCCGCCGAAAAGCGCATGCTGGCCGCCACGCGCGGCATCAACACGCATCGCGGCGCGATCTTCTGCGTCGGCCTGCTGTGCGCGGCCATGGGGCGCCTGCGCGCGCAAAACATGACGCTGACGCCAGCCGCCCTGCGCACCGCCCTGCTGCTGCGCTGGAGCGAAGAACTGGCCGCGCACACGCAAGCCAGCGGCAGTTCCCACGGCCTGCAAGCCGCCGCCCAGCATGCCGCCAGCGGTGCGCGTGAAGAAGGCGCGCTTGGCCTGCCATCCGTATTCGAAATCGGTCTTCCGGCCCTGCAGCGGACGCTCGAACGCGGCGCACCAATGCTGCATGCCCGCATCGACGCGCTGTTCGCGCTGATGGGCCATATCAGCGATACCAACGTCTATCACCGCGGCGGCGCCGATGGCGCGCGCATCGTCCGCGATTCGGCGCAGCGTTTCATGGAACGTGGCGGAACGCAGCATCCGCAGTGGCGCGAGGCAGCGCTGGATTGTCATCTTACGTTTGTTGACCGCCGTCTGTCGCCGGGCGGTGCGGCCGACCTGCTGGCGGCAACCTGCTTCGTTCACAGCCTGGTCACGCTGCCACCATGAGAAGCCGTCTGCTGATTCTCTGCCCCGGACAAGGTGGGCAGCATGCGGCCATGTTCGATCTGGCGCGCGGCGATGCACGCGCGGCGGCCTTGCTCGATTCATTGGCCATCGCCGCCGATGGCGACATTTTCAGCAATCAGCGCGCGCAGCCTGCCATTGTCGCTGCCGGGTTGGCAATGTGGATGGCCTTGCGCGAGCATTGCCCGGCGCCCGCGCTGGTGGCTGGCTACAGCATTGGCGAGCTGACGGCGTATGGGGTTGCCGGGGCGCTCGACATTCCACAGGCCGTGGCGCTGGCCCGGCGCCGCGCGGAGTTGATGGACGCTTGCGTTCGCGAGCCGCAGGCAATGGTCGCCATTACCGGCCTGTCAGCGCGCACGCTCGCGCCGATGCTCGCGCCGCATGGCTTTCACGTTGCGATTGAGACCAGTGAGCACAGCGTGATCGCCGGCGGCCCGGCCGACGCGGCGCACGCGCTCATGCAGTCTGTCGCTGCGGCGGGCGCCCGCGCGCAGCAACTGCCCGTCGCCGTCGCCTCGCACACGCCCGCAATGGCCAGCGCCGTCGCGCCCTTCGCCGACGCATTACGCGCCGCCTCATGGCGCCCCAGCGCCGCCCCAGTCCTCGGCGGCATCGACGCCGCCCCCGTACGCGTCACGGCCGCGACAACAAAGCCAGCGATATCGGCAGCGGCGACAGCGGCAGCGGCAGCGGCAGCGGCAGCGGGAGCGGGAGCGGGAGCGGGAGTCGCGCATCGCGATTC
>NZ_JBFRDW010000411.1:0-5435 GCF_052113985.1 Pseudoduganella sp. RAF53_2
TTTCGTCAGCGCTGAGCGTCCTGCGGCTACGAGCTTCACGCTGGCCGAGAATGGCCGCACCGCGACGCTGTTCGTTGATGACGCCGACTACGCGGGTGTGCTGCGTGCTGCATCCAGCCTGCAGGGCGACATTCAGCGCGTGACCGGCACGCGGCCTGCGCTGGAACACGCGGCGCCGAAGGGACGCGACGTGGTCATCATCGGCACACTGGGCAAGAGCGCACTGATCGACAAGCTGGTTGCAGCGGGCAAGCTGGATGTCACGTCCATCAAAGGCAAATGGGAAGGCTGGCAGGTGCAAACGGTAGCGAACCCGATGCCGGGCGTTGACCGCGCCCTGGTGATTGCAGGCGCCGACAAGCGCGGCACCATCTACGGCATCTATGAAATCTCCGAGCAGATCGGCGTCTCGCCCTGGTACTGGTGGGCGGACGTGCCAGTCAAACAAAGCAAGTCGCTGTACGCCGCCGCCGCACAGGCCATCAGYGACGCGCCGGTCGTGCAATACCGCGGCATCTTCCTGAACGATGAGGCCCCATCGCTGACCGGCTGGGTGAAGGAAAAATACGGTGGATACAAGCACGGCTTCTACGAAAAGGTATTCGAGCTGATCTTGCGCCTGCGCGGCAATTACCTGTGGCCCGCCATGTGGGACGCAGCCTTCTACGACGATGATCCCCTGAACGGCAAACTGGCCGACGAATACGGCGTCGTCATGGGCACTTCCCACCACGAGCCAATGACGCGCGCCCAGCGCGAATGGGCGCGCCACGGCGGCGGCCCCTGGGACTACAACCGCAATGAAGCCGTGCTGAAGGACTACTGGAAGAAGGCCGTCGACAGCCGCAAGGACTACGAGAAAGTCGTGACCATCGGCATGCGCGGCGACGGTGACGAGCCGATGTCCGAAGAATCGAACGTCGCGCTGCTACAGAAAATCGTCGCCGACCAGCGCGCGATGCTATCGCCTGGCGTGACGCAAATGTGGGCGCTGTACAAGGAGGTCCAGGAATACTACGAGAAGGGCATGCGCGTGCCGGACGACGTGCTGCTGCTATGGTGCGACGATAACTGGGGCAATATCCGCCGCCTGCCGACGGCCGAAGAGCGCAAGCGTCCTGGTGGCGCGGGCGTGTACTACCACTTCGATTACGTGGGCGGCCCGCGTTCCTATAAATGGCTGAACGTCACCCCGCTGCCCAAGATCTGGGAGCAGATGCACCTGGCCTGGCAGTACAAGGCGGACCGCATGTGGATCGTCAACGTGGGCGATCTGAAACCGATGGAAGTACCGATCGAGTTCTTCCTGTCCTATGCATGGAATCCCTCCGCGTGGCCTGCCGAGCGCCTGCCGGAATATCTGAAGCTGTGGGCAATGCGCGAATTCGGCGCACAGCACGCCGACGAAATCGCCGATCTGGTGGCGAAGTACGTCAAGTACAACGGCCGTCGCAAGCCGGAGCAGCTTGAACCTGAGACGTACAGCCTGGTGACCTACGACGAGTCCGAGCGCGTGGTCGCTGAATACAAAGCGCTGGCTGCCCGTGCCGAGAAACTGTATGTCACGCTACCTGCATCGCAAAAGGATGCGTTCTTCCAGCTGGTGTTGTATCCGGTGAAAGCTGGCGCGGTGGTGAACGAGTTGTACGCCACATCGGGGCGCAACAAGCTGTACGCCGTGCAAGGCCGCGCATCGACCAATGCGCTGGCAGCGCGTGCGCGCGAGTTGTTTGCGCAGGATGAGGCGCTGGTCGCGCAGTATCACGCGCTGGGCGGCGGCAAGTGGAATCACTTCATGGCGCAGACCCACCTGGGCTATACCTACTGGAATCAGCCGACCGTCAACGTCATGCCGCCGGTATCGGAAGTGCGTCTGCTGAAGAATGCCGATATGGGCGTGGCGGTGGAAGGCAACGAATATGCGTGGCCGCGCTGGCAAGTCAATGAGCTGACGGTTCCGGCGCTGGATGGCTATGAGCGTAAGGCGCGCTTCTTTGATGTGTTCAATCGCGGGCAAAAGCCGTTTGCGTTCAGCGTGAAGTCGGATCAGCCGTGGGTTGTGCTCAGCAAGACGTCCGGCACGGTAGACGCGGAACAGCGCATTATCGTTGATGTGCGATGGGCCGATGTGCCGGCCGGTGCGACCAGCGCGACGCTGACCATATCCGGGCCGGATGGTCAGAGGATGCCGGTGCACGTGCCGATCCGCCACGCCGATGCGGCACATAGTGCGTCCGCCCTGCATGGGTTTGTGGAAACCGGCGGAGTAGTGTCGATGGAGGCCGAACACTACGCGCGCGCCATCGCGCCGGAAGGCCGCAACTGGCTGACGATTCCGGACCATGGCCGCACGCTCTCAGCGGTGGCCGCGATGCCGGTGCTGGCGCCTGCGGTGACGCCGGGCGGCGGCAGCATGCACCTGGAATACGATGTGAAGCTGGAGAAGGCAGGCCCAGTTACCGTGCATACCACGCTGGCGCCGACGCTGAAATTCCAGCCTGGTACTGGACTGCGCTATGCCGTGTCGATCGACGACGAGGCGCCGCAGATCGTGAACGTGCATGCGGACGAGTCGCAGAAGTTCTGGGAAAAGTCGGTGTCTGACGGTGCGGTCGTGTTCCAGACCAAGCACACGATTACGGCGCCGGGCAAGCACGTGCTGAAGTTCTGGACCGTGGACCCGGGATTGGTGCTGCAAAAGCTGGTCATCGACGCGGGTGGCCTGCGGCCAAGTTACCTCGGCCCACAGGAGAGCCCCCGTTTGTGACGCCGGTCGCGCCGGAAACGGCGGGTCAATGACCCGCCCTACGCCCCCGCCATGGACGGCGGATCATTGACCCACCGCCTCAACGCGATCGGGGCATGTGGCGCGGGTTATGATACTGCGTCAAAGTGATCGAGTCGTGTAGGGCGGATCATTGATCCGCCGCGCCGTGCCGTGCTGCGGCGCTACGCGTCAGGCGCGCTGCGGCATCGTGCGCAGTGCATCGGCGATGGCCGCGCGTAGCGGCTTGGCGCGGAGCTCAGCGTCATAAGGGCAGGGCCGCATTGGCAGCCCGTCCTTGCGCGGCGCCTCGTCCCACCCCTGCAGCCAGCTCATATTGTCCGACATTCCCCACAACAGGAAATCGCGCAAGCGCGGATAGCTCAAGGTCACATCCAGATAATCGCGCGCCAGCGCCGCCACGCCGGCATCGCGCGTCGCGATATCGGCCGGCAGACGGCGGTCGTTCACGTCAAACTCGGTAATCAGCAAATCCAGCCCCATCGCCGTCACCTCGTCCAGGAACTTGCGCCACTCGCGCAGCTCATTGGATGCGTCTTTCGAATTGTCCCAGGAACCGATGTGGCTCTGGATACCTATGGCCTGAATCGGCGTGCCGCGCCCCTTCAATGCATGGAGCAGAGTAAGCACGCCCGCACGATGCTTCGCGCTGCCCGAATCCCAGCGCATGTAGTCGTTGTAGACCAGCTGCGCGCTGGGCGCGTGCTCCTGCGCCACGTGGAAGGCCAGGTCGATCTGCTCTACTGCGCCAAGGCGCTCGGTGAACACATTGCTGCGCATGCCGCCGGTATCCGGATCGACTGCTTCGTTCACCACGTCCCAGCTATAGATACCGCGCCCGAAGTGATCGCACACCGTGGAAATATGTGTGCGCAGCAGGCGCTCAGCTTCCTTCGTCGGCGACGCGCCGAAATCGTGCTTGTTGACCCATTCCGGCAGCCACTTCGACGGCTGCCAGATCAGCGTATGCCCCCGCACCAGCATGCCCTGCGACCGCGCCCACGCAAACATCTCGTCGGCACGGTCGAAGTGGAACTCGCCCGGGCGGGGCTGAACGGACTGCCACTTCGTTTCATTTTCGGCCACGATAACGCCACATTCGCGGGCCATCAGCGCCAGGTATTCTGGCTTCCGGCTGCCGTATCCAAGGGCGTTCCCGAAGCGCATGCCCTTGCGGGAGGCCAGGGATTTCAGCGTTTCTTCCTGCGCGAACGGTACGGACGGCAGGGCGGCAATGGCCGCGGTCCCCGCCAGCAACTGCAGGGAACGGCGACGTGTGTGGTTCATCTGTGTCTCCTGATGGATTTAGTTATGAAGTTACGCTAACATAGATTGCGAGCAAAAAGATTGCGCAACMAAAGAAATTTTGAGACGGAGACACCATGAAATTCGTGCTGCGGGCGCTGTTGCCCTTGTTGTTGCTAGTGCTGTGCCAGGGGCGGGCAGCGGCGGAGGATGGCTACGATTTGTGGCTTCGCTACCACCCTCTCGACAAGGCTGCGGCCGCGCGCGTCGCTCCTCAAGCGCGCGGCATCGTGGTCGATACCGCGTCGTCGCCGACCGTGAACGCGGCGGTCAGCGAGTTGCAGCGCGGCCTGCAGGGCATGCTCGGCAAGACTCCAGCGGTCACGACGCGCGGCGCTGCGGACACGCGCGCTGCGCAGACGGATGGCGCAATCGTGCTGGCCTCGCGCGACGCAGCGTTGCGTGATGGTGTATCCGCACCGGACCTCGATGCGCTGGGCRCCGAGGGCTATCTGCTGCGTGCGGCGAAACACGGCGGCAAAAAGGCGACGATCATCGCCGCCAACAGCGACCAAGGCCTGCTGTACGGCGCCTTCGCCTGGCTGCGCGCCGCGCGCCTCGGCCAGCCGCTGGACGCGCTGAATGAAAAAAGCGCGCCCAAGTTGCAACTGCGTATGCTGAACCATTGGGACAATCTGGACCGCACGGTCGAACGCGGCTACGCCGGCGAATCGATCTGGAACTGGTGGGATCTGCCGGACGTGACCGACGCCCGCTATACCGACTACGCCCGCGCCAACGCCTCGCTGGGCATCAACGGCACGGTGCTGAACAACGTGAACTCCAAGCCAGAGATCCTGACCGCGCCGTGGATCGCCAAGGCCGCCGCGGTGGCGGACGTCCTGCGCCCATACGGCATCAAGGTCTATCTGTCGGCCCGCTTCTCGACGCCGCTGGAGCTGAAGCAAACGCAAACCGCCGATCCGCTCGACCCGCAAGTCGCCGCCTGGTGGAAAGCCAAGGCCGACGAGATCTACAAAGCCATCCCCGACTTCGGCGGCTTCCTGGTTAAGGCCAACTCCGAAGGCCAGCCCGGCCCGCAGGACTACCACCGCACGCACGCCGACGGCGCCAATATGCTGGCCGCCGCAGTGGCGCCGCATAAGGGCATCGTGATGTGGCGCGCTTTCGTCTACGCGGCAGAAAAGCCGGACGACCGCGCCAAACAGGCATACAGCGAATTCAAACCACTGGACGGCAAATTCGCGGACAACGTGATCGTGCAGGTGAAGAATGGCGCCATCGACTTCCAGCCGCGCGAGCCGTTCCATCCGCTGTTCGGCGCGATGGACAAGACCCCGCTGATGATGGAATTCCAGATCACCAAGGAATATCTGGGCTACTC
>NZ_JBFRDW010000412.1:0-5433 GCF_052113985.1 Pseudoduganella sp. RAF53_2
GGGATGGGCCGCGATTTCGGCTTCGCTGGTGAACAGATTGTCGCCATAGAAGTCGATGCCCGCCGCGCGCGGCAGATAGATATCGTAGGGGAAGCCGACGCGGTCCAGATAGTCCGGTTCATTGGTGACGAAGATGGACATCGCATCCACCTTGCCCTTCACCAGATCGTCCGGATTGAAGCTGTGCTCTACGCGAATCAGGCTGTTGGTGGCGATGCCTTCCTTCTTCAGATAAGCCATGACTTCGTCGGCCTGGGTCAGCTCGTCGGTCAGCGAGCCGATCATCACGCGCTTGCCGACTATGGCGTGGATATCCGGTGCGGGTCCGGTCTGGCGCATGGCCAGCGCATAAGGCGAGTGCTGGAATACCACCGCCAGCACCACCAGCGGTTTGCCAGACAGGCGCGCCAGCAACAGGCTGCTGCTGCCTACGCCATACTGGGCGCTTCCGGCCAGCACGGCGCGCTCAGGCTCATTGCCGTCGGTGCCTTCGCGGAATTGCACATCCAGCCCGGCTTCCTTGTAATAGCCTTTTTCCAGCGCGGCGTAATAACCGGCGAACTGGAACTGGTGGGTGTGCTTCAGCTGGAGGATGATTTTTTCCTGCGCCAGCGCTGCTGCGGGAAGCAGCAATACGCCTACCGCACACCAGACAGCCAGTCTGGCGGAAAGTCGGAGCAGGCGTTGGGTCAGGATGTCGCGCACTGAACGGTCCGGAGTGGCTGGTTGGCAATGGATGACAACCCGATTGTAGCCGCTCCGGCCCTTGCGTCACGCGCTGTGTGGCTTTCGCGCAGCAGTAGGGGGACGGGCGTCCCCCCGATTAGGATTATTGCAGGGCGGTAGGAACCAGCACGGCCGCTGCGGTGCTGCCGCTGCTGCCATTGCCTTGCTGGCCCTCGGCTGCGCGGCCCCAGCCCCACAGGGTACCGTCGGTCTGCACGCCGAAAGAGTGCACGATGCCGGCGCTCACACCTTTCCAGATGGTGGAGGTGCCCACCTGCGTCGGCGCGCCGCTATCGAAGGTATTACCGGCGCCCAGTTGGCCATCGCTATTGGAGCCCCAGGACCAGAGCGTGCCGTCCGCTTTAACAGCCAGCGAGTGCTGGCCGCCGGCGGCGACGCTGGCCCAGTTCATGTCCGTACCGATCTGCACCGGTGCGGTAGCGTTGCTGGCGCTATTGTTGCCCAATTGGCCGGAACCATTGCTGCCCCACGAGAACATGGCGCCGTCCGCGCGGATGGCCAGGGTGTGCGAGCCACCGGCCGCCGCAGTCACCCAGGTCGACGTGCCGACCTTGGTTGGCGCGGTCAGGTCCACCAGGCCGCCATTGCCGAGCTGGCCGCTGGCGTTGCCGCCCCAGGCATACAGGGAACCGTCGGCGCGCACGCCGATGCTGTGGGTAGCGCCTGCGGAAACCATTTTCCAGTTGGTGAAGGTACCGATCTTGGTCGGCACCAGCTTGTCGACCGTGGTGCCGTCGCCGAGCTGGCCGTTGAAGTTGCGGCCCCAGGCCCACAGCAGGCCACTCTTGTCGATGGCCAGGGTATGCGCCTTGCCGGCGGCCACAAAGACCCAGTTCTTGCTGGTGCCGATCAGGGTCGGTACCGGCTTGGAGTCGGTGGTGCCCGTGCCCAGCTGACCGTTCTGGTTAAAGCCCCAGGCCCACAGGGAACCGTCGGCGCGCAGCGCCACGGTGTGGAATTCGCCGCTGGCGACCTGCTTCCAGGTGTTCACGCCACCGCTGACTGCCACCGGCTTGTTCTGGTCGGTGGTGCTGCCGTCACCCAGCTGGCCCCAGCCGTTGCTGCCCCAGCCCCAGATGGTGCCGTCGCGCTTCAGCGCCAGCGTCTGATTGCCGCCGGCGGCAACCGAATCCCATGGGTTGGTAATGGTGATGGCCGTGCTGCCGGAAATGCTGCCGGAAGTGGCGGTAATGGTTTCACTGCCGACGACTTTCGTGGTCACCAGGCCGGTGGTGGCCACGGTCGCATTGCTGCCTTTGACGGACCAGGTGAGGTTGTCCTTCAGAACAGCGGTCTTGCCGTCGGAATAGGTGCCGGTCGCCGTCAGCTGCAGGGTAGTGCCGACAGGAATAGTTTGGTTGGCCGGCGTCAGCGCGATCGACTGCAGGGTTGGCGTAGTGGTGGATGGCGTAGAGCTGCTGTCGCTGCCGCCACCGCCTCCGCAGGCCGCCAGCAACGCCAGCACCGGGATCAGCAGGAGGGACTTCATGGTCATTTTCATAATCATCCAGATAGATAAGTCGCGGATACCGGTCAGTGTACCCACAGTTCAGCCCGCGCCAAGGCACAAGCACGCGGGGATTATCCATGTAAATTATGAAATTGGGAAACCTTTGGGGAAACCCAGGGCGTGAACCTGGTGGCAGCCACATCGTGGCTGCCACCTGTTTTTGGCCTCGGGTTTAAGGTTTGCGGCCGCCGCGGGCCGGCTTGGCGGCGGGCGCCGCCTTTTTGATCTTGATCGTGTCCAGAATCGCAGGACGCGACTTGGTCTCGATCGTGGCGCGCGCGGTCAGCGAACCGGTCAGTGCATTGGCCTTGCCGCGGCCGCCGCCGGCTGCCGGCAGACCCTTGCCGCCACGCTTCTCGGCGCCCGGCGCCAGCATCGGCATGGCGCGCTTGCCGGCGGATGCCTTGAAGTTCTCTTCCCCGTCCTGGTAAGGCGGAATCAGATGGCGCTCGCCGGTACCGATCAGGTCACCACGGCCCATTTTGCGCAAGGTGTCGCGCAGGATCGGCCAGTTCTTCGGATCGTAGTAGCGCAGGAAAGCCTTGTGCGCGCGGCGCTGATGCAGCGTGCGCGGCGTGAACACTTCTTCCGAATCGTCGGTGACCTTGTGCAGCGGATTCTTGCGCGAGTAGTACATGGCGCTGGCCATGGCCATTGGCGTCGGCATGAAGGTCTGCACTTGGTCCAGGCGGAAGTTGTTCTTCTTCAGCCACAGCGCCAGATTCAGCATGTCCTCGTCCGTCGCGCCCGGGTGGGCCGCGATGAAGTAAGGGATCAGGTACTGCTTCTTGCCCGCTTCCAGCGAATACTTCTCGAACATGGCCTTGAACTCGTCATAGGCGCCAATGCCCGGCTTCATCATTTTGCTCAGCACATTGGTTTCAGTGTGCTCAGGCGCGATCTTCAGCAGGCCGCCCACGTGGTGGGTCACCAGTTCCTTCACGTACTCAGGCGAACGCACCGCCAGGTCGTAGCGCAGGCCCGACTGGATCAGGATCTTCTTCACGCCCGGGATCGCGCGCGCCTTGCGGTACAGCTTGATCAGCGGGTTGTGGTTGGTGCCCAGGTTCACGCAGATCGACGGATAGACGCAGGACAGGCGGCGGCAAGTCTCTTCGATGTTCTTGTCCTTGCAGGACAGGCGGTACATATTCGCGGTCGGGCCGCCCAGGTCGGAAATGATGCCCGTGAAGCCCTTGGTCTTGTCGCGGATGTGTTCGATCTCGCGCAGGATGGACGGCTCGGAGCGGCTCTGGATGATGCGGCCTTCGTGCTCGGTGATCGAGCAGAAGGTGCAGCCGCCGAAGCAGCCGCGCATGATGTTGACCGAGAAGCGGATCATTTCCCAGGCCGGGATATTCGCATTGCCATAGCTCGGGTGCGGAGCGCGCGCGTATTCGAGGTCGTAGACGTTATCCATCTCGTCCATCTGCAGCGGCAGCGGCGGCGGGTTCATCCACACATCGCGCTCGCCGTGGCCCTGCACCAGGGCGCGCGCATTGCCGGGATTCGATTCCAGGTGGAACACGCGCGAAGCGTGAGCGTACATCACCGGATCATCCTTGACCGTGTCATAGGACGGCAGGCGCACCACGGTCTTGTTGTGCTTTTCCTTGGCCGCGGCCAGGCGCTCTTCGCGCGTCATGATGACGATCGGTTTGACCGTTGGCTCAGGCGCTGCGTTTTCGGTGGCGCACTCTTTGGTGTCTTCCTTCGCCATGGCGTAGGGATTCGGGTGGGCGTCGATACGGCCCGGCACGTCCACGCGGGTGGAATTGTGCACCGACCATTCGGCGTCCGGCAGCCAGCCTTGCGGCACCATGAAGGCCGTGCCGCGCAGGTTCTTGATGTCCTTGATGCTTTCGCCATCAGCGATGCGGCGCGTCAGGTCGACCAGCGCGCGTTCGGCGTTACCGAAGATCAGCAGGTCGGCCTTGGATTCGATCAGCACCGAGCGGCGCACCTTGTCCGACCAGTAGTCGTAGTGGGCGATACGGCGCAGCGAGGCTTCGATCGAGCCGACCACCACCGGCACACCAGGGAAAGCTTCACGCGCTTTCTGGGCATAGACGGTCACGGCGCGGTCAGGGCGCTTGTTCGGTTCGCCGCCCGGGGTGTAGGCGTCGTCGGAGCGGATCTTGCGGTCAGCCGTGTAGCGGTTGACCATGGAGTCCATATTGCCGGCGGTGATGCCCCAGTACAGGCGCGGCTTGCCCAGCTTGCGGAAGGATTCCACATCGTTCCAGTCCGGCTGGGAAATGATGCCAACCTTATAACCCTGAGCTTCCAGCAGGCGGCCGACCAGGGCCATGCCGAAACTCGGATGGTCGATATAGGCGTCGCCGGTGACGAGAATGACGTCGCACTGATCCCAGCCCAGTTCGTCCATTTCGGCACGGGACATGGGCAGGAAAGGCGCAGACGCAGCGCGGGCAGACCGCTTGGGAACGGCCGCAAAAAGGTTAGCTGGGGAATTCATCCGGGCATTTTACAGGAAAATGCCCCATTTCGCGCGCGGCGGTCTGAAAAAGGCCTTATTTTTCAGTTACTTGTGCGCAAACATAAAGGAAACCATGGCAAATATTTATTGAATATCGTGCCTTTTTTGCTATAACTGTAATACAACCTGTGACAGGAGGACCATTATGCGACGCAGACTGTATTACATGCTTCCCGACGTCAAGGCCGCGCGAACTGAGCTCGATGAACTCTTGCTTGCGCGTATAGAAGAACGCCACATCCGCTTCCTCGCCAAGGAGGGCACGCTACCCGACGATTGTCCGGGGTGCTCTTTCCTCGTTAAGACCGATTTGATCCATGGCGCCCAACTCGGCGTGATCATCGGTGGCGTTGTAGGCCTGCTGGCAGGTATCTTCCTTGTGATGTTCCCTCCCGAAGGACTGACCATGCGCACCGCGGCGATTCTGCTGGTGGCCATGGGCGGCGCCGTGTTCGGAGGCTGGGCAAGCGGCATGAATGCAGCAGCGATTCCCAACAAGAAGCTGGAACAGTACGCCGACCGCATCGAGCAAGGCCAGGTGCTGATGATGGTGGACGTGCCTGTACGGCGCATGAAGGAAATCGAGGAGATGATCGCCAAGCGGCATCCCGACTTCAAGTTTGGCGGTGAAGACCCGCCCATGCTGGCGTTCCCATAACGCCGGCCTCCCGGGGGG
>NZ_JBFRDW010000413.1:0-5409 GCF_052113985.1 Pseudoduganella sp. RAF53_2
GTTCATGGCGGTTTCCAGTTCGTCCAGCTGCTGGCCGCGGCCCGTCATGGCGATCAGCGGGCGCGCCTTCTCCAGAATTTTCGGCAGGGGGATGTGAACTTTTTCGTTATTGAGGAAGCCGCCGTCGACGCCCAGTTTGGCGACAGCGGCCGAAGATCCGGCTTCCAGCGCCGCTTTCAGGCCGCCGCTGGCTTCCTTGTTGCTGAGCGCCGCCAGGGGATCGGCGGCGAAAGCGCTGGCTGCCAGAAGCAGGCCAGCGCCGAAGATCGCAGGTTTCATCACACACTCCGGACGAAATTGATCTTGCTATCTTACTACCAACAGTCGATCAATCCCGCCAGAGTTGTCAGAACTTGTAACTCAGGCCTGCCACAAAAGAACGGCCCGAATGCACATACAGCAGCGTATCGTTACGCTGCGAATCGCGGCCATAGCGCAGCGGTTCGTCGGTCAGGTTCTGCCCTTCCAGCGACACGCGCAGCTGCGGCGTGATGTTGTAGGAAACGCTGAAGTCCACGTTGGTCGAACCATCGACAATGGTGAAGTCGTGGCCCGCCACATTACCCAGCACGTTCAGCAGATACGACGAGCGGTGCGCCGCCGAGACACGCGCGCTGAACTTCTGGTCCTCGTAATACAGCGTGATGTTGTGGGCATTTGGCGACAGACCCGTGAAGTTGGCGACCTGGGTCAGCTGCTCATTGGCGGCCGTATTGGGATTGTCCACCCGCGTGATGTAGGTGATCTTCGAATCGACGTGGGTGTAGTTCAGCAGCGCGCCGAAATTGCTCCAGAACCCAGGCAGGAAGCTGAACGGCGCCTGCCAGTTGAATTCATAGCCGCGCAGCGGACCGCCCGGCGTGTTGACCTTGCGGTTCACCACCACGGTGGTGCTTGGGAGCGTCGGGCAGGCCGGCGTGCCGCCCGTAATGCTGCAGCCACCGCCCAGCAGCACGGAATCCGGCAGACCGAGCGAGGAGAACACGGCACGTTCGGACACGCCCTGGATGAAGGTGCCGATGTCCTTGTAGAAGTAGCCCAGCGAAACCATGGCGTTCTTCTGGTAGTACCACTCGGCCTGCACGTCGACGGTCTTGGCGCGGATCGGGTCCAGGTTCGGATTGCCGATGCTGACCGTCTGGCTCTGGGTGCTCAAGGTGGCCGATGGCGCCAGGTCGGTGTATTCGGGACGCGCCACCGTCTTGCCGGCCGAGAAGCGCACCAGCACATCGCGCGGCAGTTCGGCCGTCACGTTCAGCGCCGGCAGGTAGTCGCGGTACTTGTGCTCCACCGTCACCGGCTGCAGCGCGTTGTTCGCATTCACCAGCGCGAAGGAGGTGGCCGTGGTGTCGGCGCCGCGCACACCCACATTACCGCGCAGCGGAATGCCAAACACGTCGTACTTGAAGTCCACCATGGCGAACAAGGCCTTGATCGATTCATCCACGCCGCGATTGGCCTGCGCCAGGTAGTTGTATTCCGAACCCGGCACGGCGGCGCAATGGCACTCGATGTTGTACACGCCGAGGAACTTCTGCAGGTCCACCGCAGCCCACGACGTAGGCACGCCCGTGCCGCCAAGGCCGCTGCCGAAGTTGTCGATCTGGCGCGACACGCTGGCCAGCGTCACGCCTGCCGGCAGCGCCAGACCATTGCCGCCGGAACCGATCTCGATATTGGTCCAGGTGTTGGCGCGCTTGGAGAAGCCACCGCGCAGCGTGATGTTGTCGTTCACCTCGAAGCTGCCATTGATGGCATGCGTGGTCAGCTTGTTCTTGGTGTGCAGATAGCGGCCCACGAACTGGCCGTGGAAGGTGCCGTCCGCCTCCTGCGGCGCGAAGGTAAAGGCGTTCGGGTTGGTGACGTCCATGCCGAAGTTCAGTGTCGGCACATTGCGGTTGTTGCGGAAGTCCCAGGAGAAGTTATTGATATTCGGCGCGTCCCACTGCACGGTGGCGCGCACCGGTTCGTCCAGGTCGGAGATCGAGCTGCCGGTCAGGAAGTCGACCTTGAAGCGGTCGCTGAAATCGTGGCGGCCGGACAGCACGTTCTGGCGGAACAGCGTGGTGTACTTGTCCAGCAAGCCCTCGGTGCGGATGTCGACGGCGTTGAATTTGCCATAGTCCCAGCTGCCGTTCTGGTCGAAGTGCGCGTCCACGATCGAGGTCTGCGGCTTGCCGTTGGACTGGCCCAGGCTGCGGCCGAACGAAATCGCTTCGATGTAGTTGTCGTAGCGGTTGTTGACGAATTTACCGCCCAGGAAGTCGTAAGCCAGTTCGGTGTGCGAATCCGGACGCCATTGCAGCGAGCCCGTGATGCCGCTGCGTTCATACTGGGTTTCCGAGCGGCGATAGCGCGGAATACGCGGCGCAAATGCGCCCGAGCCCGGCGCCGGATTGGCGACCGTGCCGCCGTAATCGTCGGTGCGGCCCATCACGTCATTGTAGGCGGCGGTACTGGAGGTACGCGGCACGCCCGTGCCGCAATTCGCCGCATCGATGCCTTTGGCGGGCGTGTTGCCCGGATTCTGAGGGCTATAGCTAAGCGGCGAGCAGAAGCCGCCGTCCTGGTTGGCGCTCAGCAGCTCCACGGCTTCATAGCCTTCTTCCGTTGCGGTGCGCTTGGAGTAGGCGGCGGAGATCAGTGCACCGACCTGGCCGAAGCTGGTGGTCCAGCGGTCGGACGCCAGCGCGGTCAGGCGCGGTTCGGTCTTGCGCGACAGGTCGTTGTGGAACTCCTGCCCTCCGAGGCTGAAGGTGCGGCCCTTGAAGTCGAAGGGACGCGCGGTGCGCAGGTCGACGGTGGCGCCCAGCGAGCCTTCTTCCACGGCCGCTTCGGCGGTCTTGCGCACTTCCAGGCTGTTGAACAGTTCGGAGGCGAATACGCTGAAGTCGAAGCCGCGCCCGCGGTTGGTGCTGCCGTTGATGTCCGATGCGCCGGTGGCGGTCACGCCTTCGATGCCGTTGATGCGCACCCGCGTAAAGCCTGCGTTCAGGCCACGCACGGTAATCTGCTTGCCCTCGCCACCGTCGCCGCGCGACAGCGACACGCCCGGCACGCGCTGCAGCGATTCGGCCAGGTTCGCGTCCGGGAATTTGGCGATATCTTCGGCCTTGATCACATCGACGATTCCGTCGCTGTTCTTCTTGGTGTTCAAGGCGCTGTTCAAACTGGCGCGGAAGCCCGATACGACAACCACGTTCTCTTCCTGCGCGCTGGCGGCCATGCTGGCGACTGCAAGTGCTACGGCCAGCGCCATACGATTGCGGTACTCCATCCTGTCTCCTCCCTGTTGTTGTTGCAAGGAGTGTATGGCGCACCACGCCGCTTTTTTCAGCAGTGAGCAAACAACTCATAAACTTGATCGGTACTGATCGCTGCACTTTCAGTCGCGCCAGAGGAGCGGCACGGGTTTCAATCACCGGATTGAGCGATCAAATGCTCCCCTTGAGCGTGGGGATTACGCGACACTGCCGGAAACCCAAGGCAGAAGCAGGTGTCTGCCACGCCGTGGCAGACACCAGGGTTACGCCGTGGGTTTTTAAGCAGGCAGCAGGTCGGGGTGGGCGCGCAGCTGCGCTAGTTGGCTGGCGTTGAGGCGGGCGGCGGCTTGTGCGGTGTAGCGCGCGGCGCCTTGAACGCCGGCGCGTTCCGCCAGCGACAGCCAGCGGTAGGCTTGCGGCACGTCGGACGGTGCGCCCTGGCCGCTGAGGTACATCAAGCCAGCGTTGAGCTGCGCACGGCCATGGCCCTGGCGGGCGGCGGCCACATACCACTGCAGCGCGGCGGCGAAATCGCGCGGCACGCCCTGGCCATTGTCGTAGCGCAGGGCCAGCGTGAACTGAGCCAGCGTGTGGCCTTGCTCGGCGGCCTTGCGGTACCAGGCGTTGGCCTGCAAGATGTCCGGCACGGGACCGTCGTCGCGGTCGTAGAGCTGGCCCAGCATGTACTGGGCGGCAGCGTAATCCTGTTCCGCCGCGCGCAGATACCAAGCGATCGCCTTGCGCAGATCGAGCGGCACGCCCTGCCCTGTTTCATAGCGCAGGCCAAGGTCGAATTGCGCACGCAGATGGCCCTGATCGGCCGCCTTGCGATACCAGAAAATGGCTTCGTGCGGGTCGGCATTCACGCCATGGCCCGCGTCGAACAGCATGCCCAGATGGTATTGCGCCGCCGGGAAACCCTGATCGGCCGCCTTGCGGTACCAGCTGGCCGCTTCGGCATAGTCCTGCACCACGCCCTGGCCATGGTCATAGCGCTGGCCCAGGTTGTTCTGCGCCGCCGCGTGGCCCTGATCCGCCGCGCGGCGATACCAGGCCAGCGCCAGCTGCTCATCGCGCGGCACGCCGTGGCCATTGTCGTAGATCAGGCCCAGATTGAACTGGGAGCTCATATGATTTTGCTCGGCCGCCGCCGTGTACCACTTGATGGCTTTCGGGCTGTCCTGCGGCACGCCGTCGCCCTTGTCGTAGCGCAGCGCGAGATTGAACTGGGCCGGCGCGTATTTTTGCTCTGCCGCCTTGCGGAACCATGACATGGCTTGCTGTACATCCTGCTGCACGCCTTGTCCGTTCGCATAGCGCAGGCCGAGATTGAACTGGGCGCGCGCATAGCCCTGCTCCGCCGCGCGGCGATACCACATGATGGCCTGGCGGAAGTCCTGCGGCACGCCCTTGCCGGTGTCGTACATCATGCCCAGGTTGTTCTGCGCACCCGCGTCGCCCTGCTCGGCAGCCTTGGCGAACCAGTGGCGCGCCTGTTCGGTGTCCTGTTCGATACCCTGGCCCTTGGCGTACAGCCAGCCCAGGTTGTACTGCGCGGCGGCATAGCCCTGCTCCGCCGCCAGCTGATACCAGCGCGCCGCTTCCGTGTAGTCCGGATCGACGCCCTGGCCCTTCTGGTACATCACGCCAAGGTTGTACTGCGCATGCTCCAGCCCTGCATTGGCGGCCTGCCGATACCAGGCCGCGGCCAGCTCATAGCTCTGCGCCACGCCCTGGCCGTTGAAATACATGAAGCCCAGGCTGTGCTGGGCGTTCGGCACGCCGCGCTCGGCGAGATCGCGTACACGCAGGTATTCCGCCGTGTAGTTGGTGGCCGCGGAGGCTTCTGCTTCGCTGGGCGTGTAGCGCTGCATGGGTGGCTCAGGCCTGGATGGCGACGACGCGCGCGCCCGGCACTTCAGCCGCACCTTCGATCTGGTTCTGCGTCTGCAGCACGTTGATGAAGGACGACAGCGAAATCGGACGGTAGTACAGATAGCCCTGCATGGTGGAGCAGCCATTGGCCTGCAGGTAGCGTGCCTGCACCTCGGTCTCCACGCCTTCCGCCACCAGATGCAGGCCCAGACCGCGCGCGATGGAGATGATGGCCAGGATCACCGGATAGTGCCCATGCTCGTCGTGGATC